>ONYR01000141.1 GCA_900322165.1 uncultured Eubacteriales bacterium | reverse complement strand
TGTGAGATGACGCGATCACCAAACAGAGATCGGCAGTATGGGTTTTGGGTGCTCAAAAGAAATGCATAAATAAATACCCTCCTTACCGGTTGAACGGTAAAGAGGGTATTTATCATTAACCATATTTTGGGTGGTTAGCAGCAACCGTGTGCTTACTCCGGTCTCTTCCGGTTCAGGTAGACATCCAGATCATTCTTGACCTTCTCGGGCATCTCACGTCTGACCGGACAGAAAGCGGAATCGGCCATTCTCCGGGTGAACGCAGCGATGAAAGCGGAATCATCCGCGATGCGTTCCATGGAGAGAAGCTTGATCGTATCGTAACGGCCGTGAATGGAGGACTGAGACGGTGGTGCCATGCGGGCAAAGGAGAGGGCCGGAACACCATGGTCCGCGAACGGTGTCGAGTCGCTGGAGTAAACACCGATCTTGGCTTCAACAGGGAATCCCATCTCATCGCCAAAGTAGCGGATGTAGGTAGCCAACGCTTCTTCCGCACTCACGCGGGAGATAAACTTGCCCATGACCGAACCGATCATGTCGAGGTTGATATTCAGCACGACCTTTTCGAGCTCGGCTTCATGGTCATTGGTGTAGGCCTTGGAACCGAGAAGTCCACGCTCTTCACTGCCGCAGAAAACGGCCTTGATGCCGTAGCGATGCGGCGCGCCTTTGAGCATCTCCTCGAGCGTGTAGAGAACACCGATGCAGCCGGACATGTTGTCATAACTGCCGCGAGAGAGCGACACCGTGTCGTAATGAGCGGAAAGAACGATCCACTCGTCCGTCTGACCGGGGATCTCCGCGATGACGTTGTGAGACTCGCCCATCCATTCATCCTGCTCGATCGTGATCTCGGCAAAAGCCGCGCCGCTCTTGACGATCTCATAGGCGGTCTTGGCATTGACGTTCACACCGAGGATCTTTTCAGCATCGGCACGGACAAAGCCACGCAGCTCAGTCTGGTCAATATCGTTGTCACGGAAGTTGACGTTTCCGTAATAGGTGATGAATCCGACGGCACCTGCCTTGACAAGGTCCTGATAGATGAAATGACGCATCCCGCCGTCGATCATGACGATCTTGCCTTTTGCCTGGGCGATCGAAGCCGGATCCTGAGCGGGCATGTAGTAAAGGGGAGCCTTCACCGTCCCGGAGCCGGAAAGCAGGAAGCCTTTGCAGGGAACCTCCTTGCCGGGGTCAGCTTCGTTCATGAAGACCTTCAGGCTGTCCTTCCGGATCGTCGCCATCTCAACAGGAAAGCTCTCAAGATAAGCCTTCATACCGGCTTTCTCGCAAAGTCCTTTTATGTACTCGGCAACTTTCAATTCCTCCGCAGTTCCGGAGGTGTGGATAAAATCGGTATCTTTTAAGATCTTTCGGATGGTGGTCTGGTTCATGGCAGCCTCCTTAGGCAGCGTATCCATTAACCCCACAACGCAGAAAGCGCGGGGATGATCTGTTTCTTGCGGGAGAGGACGCCGGGCAGGAAGGCGGAGCCGTCCTTGAAATCGGCGTTAAAGGCCTGCGAGATCGAATCGGTGTCGCCGACGCAGATGAGGTAGGTGCCGGAGAGAAGGACGTCGGTGATCATGAGGAGCATCATCGAGTAGCCCTTTTCCTTGCGCATCGCTTCCATCAGCTCGCGGAACTCGCCTTCACGCTGGCGGATCGAAGCGGAGTCGATCGTGGTGATCTGCGAAACGCCAAAGAAATGGCTGGCAATGTGGAACTCCTTGAAATCGGTGGTAAGAAGCTCCTTGGCGGATTTCTCACGTCCGGAGGAGTCAAAGACGGTCTGACCGAGCTCTTCGATCGTGACCCCGGCGATGCGCGCCATGCGCGCGGCCATGCGGCGGTCGACATCCGTGCAGGTCGGCGATTTGAACATGACCGTGTCCGAAAGGATCGCGGCACAGATCATACCGGCAAGGTTCGCGGGCGGGACAAGGCCTTTTTCCTGATACATCTCGGAGACGATCGTAGCGGTGGAGCCGACGGGTTCGTTGCGGACGTAGATCGGATTTAAGGTCTGGATGTCCGCGAGACGGTGATGGTCGAGGATCTCAAGGATCTCGGCTTGCTCAAGACCGGGAACGGACTGCGCGCTCTCGTTATGGTCAACAAGGATGACACGCTTGCGTCTCGGACGGATCAAATGATAGCGGGAGAGCGTTCCGACGACCTTCTCGTTCTCATCGAGAACGGGATAGCTGCGGTGACGGTTTTTCAGCACCACATCGCGCACGTTATCAAGAAGATCGGTCAGGTGGAAAGAGACGATGCCTTCAGTCCGGCATACATCGGCGACCGGAACCGCCTGATAGATGAGCTGCACGGTTTTGTACGCGTCAAACGGAGACGCGATCATGCAGGTGGCAGTCTCTTCCTTGGCGAGCTCGGCGATCTCCGGGGTGACACTGCTCTGGCAGATGACGATGCAGGCGACCTTCAGGTCGAGCGCGCGGCGGATCATGTCCGGCTGGTCTCCGACAATAACGATCGAATCGGAGGAGTGGAAGAGAAGATCCGGGTTCGACTGCGGCAGCGCGATCGTCAGCTCCCCACTGATGGTATCGGTGTTGTAGCAGGCCTCATTCAGCATTTTGCCCTCAAGCACACTGATCAGGTTGAAGAGCGGAATGTCGTGAATCGCGGGGGTATCAAGCGAGCTGATATCGTAGCTGGCAACCTCGGAGGAGGAAAGCATGCCGTAAAGCGTGCCGTCGTCGTTCGTGATCGGAATCGACGGGATGCCGGTGAGCTTTTGAAGGGTATTCCATCCGCGGTTGACTGTGACGGCGCGGTTAAGCGAGGGCGGCGTATCGAAATCGAGATCGCCGACCTGCGTCCGCATGTCGTGGATATAGTAGGGGGACGGATAGTCGAACCGTTTCAGGATCCGCTTCGTCTCGTCGCTGAGGTGGCCGAGACGCGCAGGAATATAATCACCATCGCCTAAGGCGTTGCGAAGCGCGGCATAGGCGATGGCGGAAACGATCGAATCGGAATCGGGGTTGCGATGCCCCGTTACATAAATGGGATCCATAAAAACCTCATGGAAGAATGACTAAAAAGGATGAGGGGAAACGGCTTACAGACGCTCCTGGTAATACTTGGCTGTCTTGGCAAGCTCATCGATCTCCTGCAGCAGCTGGCTGCCTTCGCGGTCGATCTGGTTGGACTGAAGCTTGGAGAGCTCAACCGAGATCCGATCGAGCATGAGCAGCATCTGTTCGTTGGTAGAGATGATGCGCTCCATCTCGGAAAGCTTGTGCTGATAGATCGCGAAGCGCTCCTTCTGGATCTCGTCATCGATGACATCGTGACGATAGTCACCGGACTGGATCGCCTTGGAGAGCTTCTGGAATTCCTCATCGTCGAAGCCTTCGAGCTCTTTCGCGAGCGTGAGAGAATTCCCTTTGACGGTCGCGATGCTGTTTTCAACGGGCGTTGCAAAGCGATCGTAGCTCATGCTGCCGACCTCGAACTTCTCTTCGATCATCTGTTTGAGGATCGGAGTCTTCTTTTCCAGATTGGACATCTGGCGCACCGCGGCCTCCGCGATGCCTCCGATCCCGAATTTGCCTCGGTAGGAAGAAAGAACGGGAAGCAGCTTTTCGGTTTTGCCCTCCATCAGCTGGGTCTTGGCTTTCTTGACCTGACGGTCGCCGCGGTGGACGATCCAGAGGATCAGTCCGACTACGGCAGCGATGCCAAGCAGCACGAGCGCCACCACAAGAGTCGCGTGCAGGAAGTTGGAGATCAGTGTTCCCATCGCGGAGCCCAGCGAGATCCCGGAGGAGCCGCTTAAGGCCCGGGCGGAGCGGATGAGTCTGCGGATAATGAGAAAGGCTACGATGGCGACAACCACCCAGGGAAACCCTGATGATTTCTTATCTTTTGCCACCTAAGAACCTCCTTATGTCAAGTTGAACTTATTTCTGCTTGTCTTCAAGCGCGGTGAGATTGTCGATGTCGAGGAACTTGCCGCGCTTTTCCATCTCGATGAGGCGCTGCTCACCGACGTCAGCCAGCTTGCGGAACTCTTCGATCGTCTGAGCGATCTTCGGAAGCGCTTCCTGCTTGTAGTTGCTGATGTCATCCAGCGCGGAGAGCGTGTTTTCGAAGGAGACCTTCAGCGTCTCGACGGAAATGTTTGCCTCGGTCGCCTGCTTCTGGATCGCGACACCCTGATCCTTCAGCATCTTGGAGGTTGCCTGGATCATGGCGTTGGTGGATTCGTTCAAAAGCTGGACCTTCTCAAGGACGATCTTCTGGTTGTAGAGCGCGCCGGCAACGGTGACCGCGGTTCTCAGGGAAGAAACCGTAACGGTCTCGGCACGGTCGACCGCGCGGATGAGTTCCTTGTTGTTGGAACGGATGACGTCCATCGCGACGATGCCCTGCTGGTTGACGACCTGCAGCTGCTGGAAGTCCATGATGCGCTGGCGCAGCGGGAACAAAACCTCTTCTTCAACGAAGCGGACCTTTTCCTCATCGCCGCCTTCGGCTTTCTTGTTTTCGACCGCGTTGGTGAGGTACGTGTCAAGTGCCATGCCCATCTCGATCTTCTGATTGAGCTGCTTGGTGACATCGCGCATCGAGGCTTCCTCAAGCTCGAGCGTGGTGTTGTCGTTGCGCAGGACGTTCTTTCCTTTTTCAAGGGATTTCACAATGTCGGCGATCTCCGCGTCTGCGGTCTTATAACGGTCGAAGTAGCGGCGGACCGGGCTGAATGCCTTGCCAAACGGGCTCTTCTTCGCAAAGTCGATGCCGGACGGATCGAGATCGCGCATGCGGACCGCGAGTTCTTCAAGGCCTTTGGCGACCTCGCCGGACTCGGTGCCGTTCTTGGAAAGCTCGTTCATGCGCTTACTGAGAATATTGTTTTTCACTTCCGCTTTCTTGACAACATCCTGTCCGAAGGTCTCGATAGCGGCCGTGAATTCCTTGCGGTTATCGAAGGAGTCCAGGTTGACTTCCATGATCTCGGCAGCTTTTTCTTCCGCAGCCTTGGCTACCTCAGGGCTGATCGTTGACGGAGGCGCGAGTTCTTCGGCGACCTGTTCCTTAACTTCTTCCGGGTTGACAACATCAAGTGAAAATGCCATGGTGGGTTCTCCTTTATCATAAAATTTGCTTTGGTTCAAGCCTGGGTCTGTCTGGCGTGCGCGCCAGACAGGCTATACAAGTTCATATTATCACATTTTGTAAAGTTTGGCTATACTGCGCATCGGATATTCTATTGACAGTGTGCGGCGGTTCCTGTAAAATGGTGCATTATCTTTGATTTTGTGAGGTGATCTTTTTTTATGGACGAAGGCGGGCTAGCGCCTTGGTTGATTTCTGCTTTACTCGTTTTATTTGCAGATTACATTGCAGTCTCGGAGACTGCGCTTGCGTCGGTTTCAAAGGTCAGAATGAAAACACTCGCGGAGCATGGCAACAAACGGGCAGAGATGGTACTCGATGCGCTGAATCACTTTGATCAAACGATCAGTACCATTTTGATCTGCACGAATATCGCCCATCTGGGCGTGGCCACGCTTGTGACCGTGGCGGTCAACCGTATCTGGGGACTGTCCGCGGTAACGGTGAGTACACTTCTGACCTCGCTTGCTGTGTTCTTTTTTGCGGAAATGCTTCCGAAAAGCATTGCGAAAAAATACAGCGAGACGATTTCACTTTGGACGATCGGTTTCTTAACCTTTTTGATTCATTTATTCAGTCCGGCTGCGAAACTGCTCTCCTTGATCGGCAATGCTGCAGGCAAGCTGACAAAGGGAGAAGAGGAGATTTCGGTAACCGAGGACGAGATCTACGATATTATTGAAGATATGACTGAGGAGGGAAGTCTCGACGAAGAACAGAGCGACCTGATTTCCTCAGCGCTTCAGTTCGGCTCCGTGACGGTCGAGAGCGTGCTGACACCGCGTGTTGACGTGGTAGCGATCGATATCGAGGACGATCAGGAGACCATTCTTACTCAAATCAAAAACACGAATCATTCCAGACTTCCGGTCTATCAGGGGAGCATTGACAACATCATCGGTATTCTGCGGATCCGTACGTATATCAAGGCGTATCTGAAGAACAAAGGAAACGTGCAGATCCGTTCGATCCTCGATAAGCCGCAGTTTGTGACGGAGAGTGCGACCGTCGATGAGATGCTCGAGATCATGACGAAAAATCGCCAGAACCTTGCGATCGTTACCGATCATTACGGCGGGACCGTCGGTATTATTACGGTAGAAGACATTATGGAGTCCCTGGTCGGTGAGATCTGGGACGAGGATGATATTGTCGAAGAGCCGATCCAGAACCAGGGCGGCGGACTGTTCCTTGTCGATGCGGAGGAAAGCCTTGGCACGCTCTTTGATGAGACCGGCTTTGAACCGCAGGATGCGGAGGAAGAGGAAGAGCTTCGCAACATGCGTGTCGGCGAGTGGGTGTATGAACATTTCGCTCAGATCCCGTCCGTGAATGACTCGTTTGAATATGAAGGACTTACCATCACGGTCGCCAAGATGGATCACAACCGGATCCGCAAAGTGACCGTTAAGCTCCCGGAAGAGAACAAGGAAGGGGGTGAGGACGAATGACGATCGAACTGACATTGGTGCTTCTTGGCATCGTCGTTTGCCTGATCCTCTCGAACTTCTTCTCGGGCTCAGAGATGGCTTTCTCCTCCTGCAACAAGATCCGTCTGGAAAGCGAGAAGGATGCGGGCAACAAGCAGGCGAAGACCGCGCTGAAGATCGTTGACCGTTTCGATGACGCGCTCGGCGCGATCCTGATCGGCAACAACCTTGTCAATATCGCTTCCTCCTCGCTCGGATCCGTCGCGATCATTCTGATCTTCAAGGGGGACGATCTGGCGTTCCTCTCCACGATCATCCTGACGATCCTTGTTATCATCTTCGGCGAAACGATCCCGAAGATCACCTGCAAGAAGGCGGCGACCCGCTATGCACTTCGGTATGCGTACCCGGTGCGGATCCTGATGATCATTTTTAAGCCGCTGCTTCTGATCATTGTGGGGCTTGTCAAGCTGCTGACACTTCCGTTCAAGGGAGAGAAGACCGAGAAGGATCAGGATGAAGCTGTCGAAGAGCTTCAGTCGATCATCGAGACCGCTGAGGTGGAAGAGGTGCTTGACGAGGATCAGTCCGAACTCGTACAGGCCGCGATCGATTTTGCGGACGTCTCGGCTTCGGAAGCGATGACCGCCCGCGTCGATGTCACGGCGCTGGACATCGATGACAGCTGGGAGGAAAACCTTCAGCTGATCGAGAACGCATCGTTCACCAGACTGCCGGTCTACGAAGGCAGCATCGACAACGTGATCGGTGTGCTTTACATGAACCATTTCCTGAAGGCGCTGACGGAAAATGAGCGCGTGGATATTCGCTCGCTTCTGATGAAGCCTTGCTACGTCTATAAAACGATCAAGCTGCCTGAGGTGATGGACGAATTCCGCAAAGCGAAACAGCATCTGGCGATCGTCGTGGATGAATACGGCGGAACGCTTGGTGTCATTACGATGGAAGACGTGCTCGAAAAGATGGTCGGCGAGATCTGGGATGAGACCGATACGGTCGAGACCGAGGTTCGCGAGATCGCGGAGGGCGAGTACGAGATCGATGGGGATATGCCGATCGGTGATTTCCTTGAGATGATGGAGATCTCCGAGGATGACTTCGATTACGAGAGTGAAACCGTCGGCGGATGGACGGTCGAGATGTTTGGCGCGTTCCCCAAGGCCGGGGAGTCCTTTACGTATCAAAACGTGAAGGTGACGGTGCTGGAGATGGATGGGCTGCGGGTCAGCCGTGTTAAGGCAGAGCGTTTTGATCCGGAGGAAGCCGGCGTGAAGAGTGAACCCGATACAGATCCAACGCATATGTCTAAAGATATAACAGAATCGTAAGGATTTGTAGTAAAGCTGTAACAAGAAACGCGCCTTCTCGCGTGATATCAGCCAACAAATAACCCCGAAACCTGAGGCAATCGGTTTCGGGGTTATTCTTTCTAATGCGGCGAAGCGCCGCATTTGCACATGATCCAAAGAGGAGACAAGATAAGGGGAGATCATGCGCGATCGATCATAAGGAAAGCGGGGAGGCAACCCGGTTTTCCTTGGATAGTAGTCATACTAAACGATCATGTCGATTGTAACATACGGAATTTGAAAAGGGAAGCGGTATAAAAAAGGAGTCTGAAGCTATATATTTTTTTATAACACCGTGGGCCGGCGGGCTGTCAAATGTGTGAAGCCGGGAGGCGGACATAAATATGCGCGATTCATCGATAATATGCAGGAAATCAGGAATAAATATTCAAAACACCCGTTGACAGGCGAGGGGAAGCTCGCTATACTGACACTAATAAAATCAAACCGATGAGCAAGAAGAGTAGATCCCGACAATATCATCCCAGAGAGCTGCGGACGGTGCGATCGCAGTATGTAAAACGAGATTGAATGGACTTGTGAGGGCAGGACGAAAGGAAACGAGTAGTGCCTGACGGGAAACTCCAACCGTTACCAGCGGAGCACATATGGTGGT
>ONYR01000213.1 GCA_900322165.1 uncultured Eubacteriales bacterium | reverse complement strand
TCATTGAAAAGTTAAAAATTTATAAACCGCCTTGAGAATAGGGCGGTTTTGTTTTATAATCTTTGTAAGTAGGCTTATGTGTGACGGAGGGAGACAGCCGTGAAATTGATGAACATGATCGATAAGGGCATGGTAAAAAATCGCGTTAAAGCGACCGTCAAGAAAACGGTAAAAGAGCGCGTCACAGACAGAATCATAGCCGAAATCAAACAGGAACTGAAAAATTACGTAAAGGAGCATGTAGACAACGCCATGAAAAAAGCAAACACAAAGAACGTTATTAAGACCATCCTCATCATTGTCGGCGCACTTGTCATTGTCGGTGCCATCGTTTATATCGTGATCCGTTTCCTCAACAAGGATGACGATTTCGATGATGAACTTGAGGATGATGATCTTGATTACCTCGAGGAAGAGGCCGAGGAAGAGCCTAAAGAAGAGCCGGCTGTCGAAGCGGTCGAAGAGAAAGCGGAAGAGCTGAAAGAAGCGGTGGAAGAAGCCATCGAGGAAGTCAAGGAAGCAGCCGAGGAATAATTCATTTCTACGGCGGAAATTCGTTTTGAAAGGTAGGAACTCCTCATGAAGGAACGCGTCCTGATCCAGGGCATCGTTTCTGAGGTGACGTTCCCCTGCAAGGGAAAGTTGATGCCGACAGAGGATCAGCCTCCGATTCCGGAGGCCGATTCGGCTGCCGGCATTTTATATGTCGCACCGAAGAAACAGTATGGACCGATGAATGTCAAAAATCTGCTGCCCGGGCAGACCTGGCTTGCCTCGACCGGCCAGGGCGGCCGGAAAGCCAAGGAATGCCGGCCGATCAAGCTTGTCAAAAAAGCAGACTATGAGATCGAGCCTCCGTGCCCGCACGCGGACCCGGAAAAAGAAGGCTGCGGCGGATGTCTGTACCAGACGGTTCCGTACGAGATGCAGGCAGAGTGGAAGGAGCGGATGGTCAAAGACCTCCTTGCCCCGGTTCCGGGAGTCAGTGAGGCACAGTGGCTTCCGATCGTCAAAAGTCCCGCACCGGTTGCCTACCGCAACAAAGTGGAATTCTCGTTTGGTGACGAATGTAAAGGTGGACCGCTGACCCTTGGCATGCACAAACGCGGTGCGTTTCATGATATCGTTTCAACACCGGACTGCGTACTGGTGCACGAGGATGTCCGCATGATCGCGGCGGAAACGGAGCGCTTTTTCCGCGAAGCCGGCCTTAGACAGTACAGTACCTACACCGGAGAGGGCGTGCTTCGGCACCTTGTCATGCGCCGCAGCTACGCAAACGGCGGGGTTCTTGTCAATCTCGTGACCACGTCAAAAATGGGTGCTTATCCGGAGCTGCTGGAACAATGGAAACAGGCTGTCATAGCATGCGAGATCGAAGGCACGATCGCCGGGATCCTGCAAACGACCAACGATTCCGTAGCGGACGTGGTACAGGCTGATCGGCTGGATGTACTTTATGGCAAGCCGGAGCTGACCGAGGAGCTTCTCGGCCTTTCGTTCCGCGTTTTCCCGTTCTCGTTCTTCCAGACCAACACCAAAGGTGCGGAGAAACTGTATTCGATCGTACGTGAGTTCGCGGGCAACGTTTCTCAGAAGGAAGTGTTCGACCTGTACTGCGGAACCGGCACGATCGCACAGATCATGGCCGCGGCCGGCGCGAAAAAAGTCAGCGGGATCGAGATCGTCGCCGAAGCGGTCGACGCGGCAAGAGAGAATGCCACGCTGAATCATCTCGATAACTGCACCTTCATCGCGGGTGACGTGCTGAAGGAAGTGGAGAAGCTGGAAGGGCGCCCGGACCTGATCATTCTCGATCCGCCGCGTGACGGAATCCATCCCAAAGCGCTTCCCAAGCTGTTGCAGTTTGCCCCTAAGCAGTTCATCTACGTGTCCTGCAAGCCGACCTCCCTCGTCCGTGATCTGCCTGCCTTTGTCGAAGCGGGATACCGCATCGAAAAGATCCAGGCCTGTGACATGTTCCCGATGACCCCGCATACAGAGACGGTCGTGTCGATGACAAGAGAATAAGTAAAACGGTGCCTCTGAACCATCACAACGGTTCGGAGGCTTTTTTCATCATCTATGTCTATCTGATCGTCTACTGCGGCATCAAGCTGAGAAAGATCCGGAAGCGCTACGAGCAATAAAGAGACAGCGCGGGTTCGTGACTACAGACGGTACATGTGCTATAATAGCCTAAATATATCTTACATGACGATGCCTGAAGAAATCTGCGGCTAGCTGCGCATTGCCAATTCGTGGGAGGATCTGGATCATGCTGAAACGATGGATCTCGCTTGCAATCTGCCTTGTCTTTTTGATGACCGGCGTGTTTCCTGCCAAGGCCACGGGGGAGAACGACGGTTCTGTCCTGACGGCTCGCGAGGATAACACGTTCCGTATTCTGATCGTAGCTGATTTTCAGGATATCGATAAACCGCAGGAGCGGTCGGTTCGGCTTCTGGAAGCGGAGCTTGATGCAGCGGATCCGGATCTTGTCATTTTCCTCGGAGATAACATTTACGGAGTTTCGATCGGCCCGGATGATGCCAAGGCGGAAGCGGCGATAAGGGCGGTCGTGGATCTGGTGGCGGAGAGGAACATTCCGTTCGGCTTCGTTTTCGGAAATCATGATGATGAAACCTGCATGAGCAAGGAAAAGCAGCTGGCCATCTACCAGAGCTATCCGGGCTGTGTCAATGAGGATGCGGGTGTTTCGGGGGTTGGCAATACCTGCCTTGAGATCTGCGCGAACGGTTCTGATGATCCCGCGGTTTTGCTGTGGCTGATCGACAGCGGAACCTACGCG
>ONYR01000139.1 GCA_900322165.1 uncultured Eubacteriales bacterium | reverse complement strand
GTTGGAGAAGGGCGCCTGGGTGCCCCAGCGGCTGGGCGTGTTCACACCGTAGATGACGCTCTGGATGCACTGCTTGACCTGCTTGTAGGTCAGGTTATCGATCTTGACGAACGGAGCCAGATACGTATCGAAGGAAGAGAATGCCTGTGCGCCGGCCCACTCGTTCTGCATGATACCGAGGAAGTTGACCATCTGGTTGCAGAGGGTGGAAAGATGGCTGGCCGGGGATGAGGTGATCTTGCCGGGGATACCGCCGAGGCCTTCCTGGATCAGCTGCTTCAGGCTCCAGCCTGCGCAGTAGCCGGTCAGCATCGACAGGTCGTGAAGGTGGATCGCAGCGCTCTTGTGCGCTTCCGCGACTTCCTTGTCGTAGATCTCGCTCAGCCAGTAGTTCGCGGTAATCGCGCCGGAGTTGGAAAGGATCAGACCGCCGACGGAATAGGTAACGGTGGAGTTCTCCTTGACACGCCAGTCGTTGACACGCAGGTAGTTGTTGACAAGCTCCTTGTAGTTCAGCAGGGTCGATCCGACGTTACGGACCTTCTCACGCTGCTTACGGTAGAGGATGTAGGCCTTGGCAACATCCGCATAGCCAGCATCGGAAAGGACTTTCTCAACGCTGTCCTGGATGTCTTCCACCGCGATCGCGCCGTCTGCCACCTTCGGCTCGAAGTCTGCGGTAACCTGCAGCGAAAGCAGGTTGATGATCGTGGGATGGTAATTTTTCTCGAGGGCATCGAATGCCTTGGTGATGGCCGCCGAAATCTTATTGACATCGAATTCGACGATGCTGCCATCTCGTTTCTTTACGCTGTACATGTCGTTTTCTCCTCGTTTTTTCTCTAATTTTCAGAAGTATGGAACCTCATTTTATGCTTTTGACTCACCTTGCAAAAAGCCGTACCTTCATCATAATACGCCGCTCTCTCTATGTCAATATCTTGTAAAATTTTTATTTTTGACCACAACATATTGTGTCTGGCGGACATTTTGCCCTTTCGAGACGACTTAGCGATGGATAAAAAAAGAGACCCGGGTGCCCCCAAGTCTCTTATTTAAGCCATTTGTTAATCGTCTGTCACACTCCGCGGATCGCGCACGTTTGTGATATTTCACTCATGATCGCGGCGTAGGCCTCCAGTTTTTCCTTCGGCGGTGCGTGAAATCCTTCGAACGGAACCGTGTCCCGATCATGGAACGCCTGCAGGAAATAGTGCGGCAGCTTCCGCTCACCGAGCAGTTCCTGCAGCATCGCCTTGATTCCGAGGAAGCTCTCCTCATCGTGCAGCTCATCGATGACCGTCGTCCGCAGTTCATAGTCACAGCCGGAGTCCATCAGCATCTTCAGGCTTTCCTTGTACGCAGCAAGTTCAAACTTCTCCAGCCCGACCGTAGCCGGATACCGATCCGGTGAGTTCTTCACGTCGATCGCGATATAATCCGCAAGCTTCTCCGAAAGCACCGCCGCAAGAACGTCCGGATGGTTGCCGTTCGTGTCCAGCTTCACCGGAAATCCGAGCGCGCGGATCTGGCGCATCAGATCCGGCAGGTCCTTGTGAAGGCAGGGCTCGCCGCCCGTGATGCACACGCCGTCCAAAAGCCCCGTGCGCTTTTTCAAAAACGCCAGCAGCTCCTGAGTCTCCATTTCCTTTGTCGGATGGGTAACAAGCTCGAAGTTGTGGCAGAACGGACAGCGCAGATCACAGCCCCCGGTGAACACCGTTGCGGCTACCTTGCCCGGGAAGTCCACCAGACTCATTTTCTGCAAACCCGAAATCACCATGACTTAATCCTCAAACAGGCAGTATTGTTTCATGTACGCTTCCATCTTCGGAAGCACTTCCTCATATTCCTTCTTTGTCTGCAGGAACTCATAGAGATCGCGCACCGTAACGATCGCGTGCACCTTGATCCCGAACTCCTCCATGACCTGCATGACCGCGGTGCGGGTCGGATCCTGGCCGATCTCGCAGCGGTTGACCGAGATGAACATGTCGTTCACCGTCACATCGGCTGCGCTCTTGAGAATCGGCATGGTCTCATGGACCGCGGTGCCGGCCGTGATCACGTCCTCAATGATAATGACGCGGTCCCCGTCCTGCGGCTTGTAGCCCACGAGGCTGCCGCCCTCACCGTGATCCTTCGCTTCCTTGCGGTTGAAGAAATACGGCTTGTCGATCCCGTACTCGTTATAGAGCGCGCCGGCTGCCGTTGTGACGAGCGGAATGCCTTTGTAGGCCGGTCCGAACATCGCATCAAAATCGCCGCCGAGTGTCTCCTCCACCAGCTTGGCGTAGAACTTTCCGAGCGTAGCGATCTGCGCGCCGGTCTTATAGTTGCCGGTGTTGACAAAATACGGAGAGAGACGGCCGCTCTTGGTTTTAAACTCACCGAAGCGAAGCACGTCCGCACTCAGCATGAACTCGATAAACTGGACTTTGGATTCTGTTAACATGTTGCGTTCCTTTCCTTAGCTCTGAATGTATGCGATCAGCAGTTTCATCGTGTTTTCGACGGCGTTGATGCTCGAGCGCTCGTACGCGTGCGACGCGAACACGCCCGGTCCGATCAGCCCGCCCTGGATATCCGCTCCGCCGCGCAGCGCTGCGGAAACGTCCGAGCTGTAGGACGGATAGATATCGATCGCGAAATCGAGGTTCTCTTCCTTCGCCAGCTCGACCATGCGCGAGGTGATCGCGTAATCATACGGGCCGCTCGAGTCTTTGGCGCAGATCGAGACCATCTGCTCGGTGCAGCTAAGATCGCTCCCGATGCAGCCCATGTCGACCGCGATGAGCTCCTGAATATCGTTCGGGATCCAGGCCATGCCGTGACCGACCTCCTCATAGGTCGAGATCAGGATCTTGATCGTGTGGCTCGGAGTGATATGGTTGCTGGCCAGATAGTCCAGCACACCCAGCAGAATCGCGACGGAAAGCTTATCGTCGAGGAAGCGCGACTTGATAAAGCCCGAAGGCGTGATGACAAGCTTCGGATCGATGCAGATATAATCGCCGACCTGAATGCCAAGATCGAGCACGTCCTGCTTGGAGCGCACATCCTCATCGAGGCGTACCTCGAGGTTTTCCTCGGTTCTTGCCTCCTCACAATCCTTAAACACATGCTTGGCCGGATGCGTGCTGTAGACCGTTGCGTCGTAGACACGCCCATCGCGCGTGTGAACGCGGCACAGCTCTGAATCGTAGGTCGTGACGACCGGGCCGCCGATCTTCGTAAACGTCAGCGCTCCGTTTTCTTTAATGCTGCGCACCATCAGTCCCAAGGTATCAACGTGTGCGCAGAAGCCTACCACATATTCCGGATCCAGTCCGGGGACCGTAATAATGCCGTTTCCTTTGTGCGTGAGCTCGAACCCGAAGCCAAGCTCCTCCACCTTGCGCTCCACCAGCTCCATCACTTCGGCCGTAAACCCGCTCGGGCTGTCCTTGGCCATGAGCTCGGTCAGCGCCTCGAGTACGTAATCGGTATTCATGTTCATTTTTGTCTCCTTTCGAAGATCACATCACACTTTTCACGAGTATAACAAAAGCCTGCCCAAAAGTATAGCGTTTTCTTGTTCTTGACATTAGGTAAAAACCACCTATAATAAAACTACGCACAGCATTCTGGGCTAAAAAACAGGGGTGCCTTCGGGCTGAGATGAACAAGCTTCGCGCGTTCAAACCCTCGAACCTGAAATGGATCATACCAGCGTAGGGAGTTTTTTCAGAATCAAATCACTGAAAGCACATTCGCATGGGATATCCTGTGCGAATTTTTTTATCCAAAGGAGAAACATATGTCTACCAAAACCAAATCCTCTCCCGCTCAGCGCCTTGTCGTTTCAGCCATGCTGATCGCGATCGCGACGGTCCTGAGCATCCTGAAGATCGTCGATCTTCCTTACGGCGGCAGTGTCACGCTCGGCTCCATGTTTCCGCTCGTCCTCATCGCTTACCGCTACGGCACCGGCTGGGGCATTCTCTCCAGCCTTGTCTACGGCGCGATCCAGATGGCGCTCGGCGCGGACAACTTTTCCTATGTCTCCGGCGCCCTCTCCGTCATTACGCTCGCCCTCTTTGACTACATCATCGCTTTCGGCCTCATCGGTCTTGCCGGCCTGGCCCGCAACGAGAAGAACAGCCAGAGCTTTGCGCTCGTTCTGGGCGTGATCATGGCCTCTGTCTTCCGCTACCTCTGCCACGTTATCAGCGGTGCGACCGTCTGGGCCGGTCTTTCGGTTCCCGACGCCGCTGCACTGTCCTTCTCGCTGATCTACAACGCGACCTACATGCTGCCGGAGATGCTGGTTCTCATCGTTATCGCCTACTACCTTGGCACCACGCTCGACTTTGGCTCCGAAAAGCTCAAGGCTCTTGCTAAGCCTGAGACGACCTCCGTTCAGCGCCTTCTCGGTGCGATCGCAGGTCTTGCGCTCTCCGGCGCGCTCATCTTTGACGTTGCCGCGGTCTTTGGCAAACTGCAGAACGCGGAGACCGGCGAGTTCGACATCACCGGCATTTCGCAGGCCCCCTGGCTCTGGATCGCCGTTGTTACCGTGCTCTGCGTAGTCGTCGCTGTGGCTCTCCTCATCGTCCGCAAGAAGATGGGTGCAGGCAAGACGGAAAACGCGTAATCACTTGGAAGCATCGAAAACAACGAT
>ONYR01000064.1 GCA_900322165.1 uncultured Eubacteriales bacterium | reverse complement strand
CGCATCGTTATGGCCGAACTGGGCATCGTCATAAGCCCACCAGTTTTCCCAGTCAAAGAGGATCGCAGCCCTGGCAGGGACCCTCGTTCCAACGATCGCATCGAGCTTTTTCAGCTGACGCCCGGTGTCCGCGATCTCCTGAAAGACCCTCGTGCGGCCGTGGCCTTCATGGTCAACGACGGCTCCGTGGAACTTTTCGGACGAGCCACGGCTCTTGCGGAACTGGAAATACTGGACACTGTCGCTGCCGTGCGCGACGGCCTGCAGACTGTGCGAGAAGTGTGCCCCGTTGGCGTAGATCTTGGCGACCGGGTGCCAGTTGGGGGCGGAGGGACAGCTTTCCATCAGAAGGAAGGGCTGCCCGCCCTTCATCGAGCGGAACATGTCGTGGACAAACGCCGTGTTTGTGGCTACATCGATATCTTTATCATTGTTGCGCCAGCGCGGATAGTTGTCCCAGGAGACAACGTCGAGCTCTTTCGCGAATTCAAAGTAGTTGATGTTGTAAAAGAGCTCCATCAGGTTCGCCGTGCACTTGATACCGGGCGTGATGCGCTTTAGAGGCTCGGTTTCGAGACGGTAGAAGTCGATGTACTGCCAGGTCGTGAAGCGGTGCCAGTCAAGATTGAGCCCGTGCAGCATGGTTTCGCCATTGTTCATCGGAGGCACCACCTGCGACCAGCTCGTATAGCGGTGGCTCCAGAACGTGGTCCAGTATGCTTCGTTGAGAGCATCGAGCGTCTGATATTTGTTTTTAAGGAAGGTACGGAAGCGTTCCTGACAGTAGGGGCAGTAGCAGGCACTGTCGCCGCTCCCGCCGTATTCATTGGAGATGTGCCACATGCCAAGCGCCGGATGGTCCTTGTAGCGCTCGGCGAGCATGGTGTTGATCTGGGTCACCTTGCGGCGAAAGTACGGAGAGGAGAGGCAGGCGTTGTGACGGCCGCCGTACTGGTTCCGAATACCGTTTTTTTCGACCCTGAGGACCTCTGTATGGCGTTCTGCCATCCATTGTGGCCTGGCGCCCGTCGGCGTGGCTAAAACGGCTTTTAGGCCGTTTTGCGCAAGCATATCCATGACCTCATCCAGCCAGGAAAAGTCAAACACATCCTCCTCGACCTCAAGCATGCTCCAGGAAAAGATCCCGATGCTGAGCGTGTTGATGCCGGCCTCTTTCGCAAGCCGCATATCCTCCGGCCAGATCTCATCCTTCCATTTGAGCCACTGCTCAGGATTGTAATCGCCGCCGTGAAGGATGTGCGGCATGTCTTTCATGACAGGTTCAAATTTCAAAAAAGAGTTACCTCCGAAAATCAATTAAGGAACGATCAGTGATCCTTCAAAAAGTCCATATATACGTGCCAGTCGTGACGGGAGAGATAATGGTCACCGTGACGGAGATGGTAGTGGAAAAGCGGACGATCCGCATCCGCCCGGCGGTAGAGAGCATACACCTTCGAAGCCGCGTACAGGGAGAGTTCCTCTGCCTCCGGGTCAGCCCAGAGATCGCGCTCGGCACTGCCGACCAAAAGGAGCCTCGGGGCAATGAGGGCAAGCAGCATGTGCTGGTCGAAGGGCGCTTCAGACTCATGATCTGCAAAGCGCTGATAGTTCCGGCAGAACCAGTAGGGGAAGCGGGTCGTGATCTTGCCGATCGTCTCGCCGCGTTTGCCGCGGGAGATCGACGCGCCGCCGCATCCGGAATCATTGGAGATCACCGCAAAGAAGCGCGGATCGAGCACACCGGCCCACAGCGCGGTCTTGCCCATGCGGGAGTGACCGATGACGGCCGCCTTGGAGGCATCGATCTGAGGTACCGTCTCCAGATAATCCAGCACCAGCGAAGCCGCCAGTGCCCAAAGACCGATCTTCCCGGCCGCGTCCGCAGCCTTCGGATAACCGTCTTCCGCCAGATCATCGGGCCCATAGTAGAGGGGCGCAAGGCCGTTCGTGAAGTCTCCGTCATCACTTACCACGTCCGGCGCGCAGAATCCGGCAGTGGCAAAGCCGTTGTCGATGATCTCCTCGGTCGGCTGATAGGCATTCAGCACGCCGGGATCAAAGTTCAGACAGACAAAGACCGGTACCGGCGCATCCGCGTTTGCCGGAATCGCAAGCTCAAAGGGAAAGCTAGCCTCAAGACCATTGCGCTTCGCTTTCACTTCGACACGGCGTCTTACCGCGTGTCCGGCCATAAACGCACCATACATGCGAGGCGTGATATCGGTAAATATGACTTCATCCGGCCGCGGAAGCTTCCGGCCGTAAACATTGGTTTCAAAGGTTTCAAGCAGGGAAGGACGAAGCGCTTCCCATTCCGAGACAGATGCCGCTTGGGGAAGCGGAACATGGCGATTATCAAGCAGAGTATCAAGGGCGGCCGCCTCTTCAGCGCTCCAGCCGGACAGGCTTTTCAGAATGAAGTTCATGATAGACCTCCTCCATCAGATCAGGGCTTGGACCAGCCAAGACTGAACCTAATATATAGCAGATTCGCCTTGAGTTTTCAACCCGTTTGAAATACAATATCTTTGTTCATTATACGCGAAAATCATTCGCATTAACAGAGAAGGAGAACGAAAAAATGATGGAATTACTGCCCTGCCGTGTTTGCCACGAAGACTGCGCCTATGTGGAGACGGAAGGGGATTGGTGTGTTTATGTAACCTGCGGCAACTGCGGTTCGCAGACCGCGTTCTGTGCCTACAACAACGAAAAAGAAAAGGAAGAAGCCGAGGAAAAAGCGATCATGCTTTGGAACATGGGCAAGGTCATCGCTGAACGCCGCGGCGAATAAGGAGAATGGCAACATCACTGCTGATTCTATATCTGGCCGTCGCAGCATCGGACAGCATTCTGGCTGAGATCATCAATCGGTTCTCGAGGCGGACAAACCGTGAAACACGACATCGCCATGTGAGCGAGGAACAGCAAAAACAGCTGTATCACATTTTTCGCATTCTGAAATCCTGCCTGATGCCGCTCTTGCTTTTGTATTATCTTGCCGCGTGTGCCAGATCCGGAAGCAAGCCGTCCGATATGATCGTACTGGCACTGGGCTTTGGGTTCGGAGGCGATTTCCTGCTGGAGATGGGAGACAAGTGGTTCCCGCTCGGAACACTCTCTTTCCTGTTGGGACATGTTTTTTATGTGATCGCGTTTCTTTTGCCTGTCCGATGGGCAACCGTGTCGCCGGCGCTTCTGGTGCTGGCCGTCCCGTTTGCAGGCTACGGAATCTATATGCTGGTAGCCCTGATCAGGACACCTTCGGCCTACCCTCTGCGCTATGTACTGACCGTTTACTTGGCAGCGCTGATCTCGCTGAGCCTTTCCGCCTTTCTGCGGATGACCTACACCAACCTGTACAGCTTCCTGATGGTACTGATCGGCAGCCTTCTCTTCCTGGCCTCCGATACCATTCTCGCTTTCGCCCAGTTTCAGGGCAAAACCAGAAGCGGCATCATGATCCTCTACACAGCCGCACAGCTGCTTCTGATCCAGGGAATCCTCCTGGACATCTGAAAACAAAAGTGAAAAGTCCCACACTGTCCTTCCTTGCTCCTCATGCTTCGTCAGGACAGTGTGGGACTTTTTGTTTGCTTTTCAGACGGCGAGATTGACGACAGAGTCATCTCACAGGAAAAATCGCCCGAATGAGATGACTATTTCGGGTGG
>ONYR01000282.1 GCA_900322165.1 uncultured Eubacteriales bacterium | reverse complement strand
TTTCTTGGTCTCATCAACCTCAGCGTGGAAATACCCGTTGGTTTCCCACTTTTTGTACAGGCGGCTCTCGATCGCTTTCGGATCGTAAGTAGTCGGCAGATTCTGCATGGTTTCCTCCATTCTGAAGCGTAGCGAAAGATTCGCGCTGAGAAATTCGCGTATGCGATTTCTCAGCTGCGATCAGGCAATTTGTGGCGCTTCGACACAAATTGCTACGTGAAAAATCATGCACGGGCATGATTTTTCGCGTTTTCCTCCTTGTAAAAAAATACCGCGTCTTCACTCCAAGGGCGAAGTCCGCGGTACCACCTTATTTATTACTTGTTTCATCGATAACGGGATGAACCGGCCCGAACTAAAAGATACCCGAAAACCTTTACGGCTTGGCTGGCATATGTATACCGCCTCGGAACATCCTTCATCCGAACAACTCAAAAGCGACCTTCGATCCTCCTTGCGCCGGGCAGCCTTTCAGCCGGTGAGCCGCCTTCTCTGTTGCGAGGTGAGATCTACTCCTCTTTCTCAACGTCATTTGCTTCTGCCTATTTTATGGGAAGAAAGGGTGTTTGTCAAGGGAAAAGAGTTGCTTCCTCCCATTTCGCACTCAAACGCCTGGAGTGATTTTGAAAAGTAATCTCAAAGTCCGGTTTTTATTGGTAAAGACTACTCCCAGCCCAAGGCAAAACTGGAAACAGCGCTATGTCAAAGAAAGATTGATCTCAAATAACTCTATTTTGAGTATGAGATTATACCAAGTGGAGTTCGAGAACCAAGGAGGATACCTGAGAGGATATTACATCATCTCAAACACAAGAAAATTCTTTATAAGATTATTTCGGAGGAAACAACTAAATTTAAGAGCAGGGAAAACCTCAACGATTTAATCTTAGAAGGAAGAAAAGTAAAAAAGAGATTACATTGGATGATTCCACACTTTATCATCCCAATAGTTCTGAGAAAAACAAGCTACAATAGCACGAAAGAAGACAAAAGCCAAAAAAATGGCCTGCAGAAATGATCTCGTTTTTGCAGGCCATGTATTCATTTATTTATCTTTTATTGTTAAGCCTTCCCCTCACAGCATAACATCCTCGTCGAGGTTCGGGCTCTTGGGCATCTCCCAGCCGTGGTGGTTCGTGTGCAGGAGATGGTGGGCGATTTCGCCGCACGGCTTGCCGAGGTATTCGCTGTAGAGTGCCTGGACTTCGGGGTTCTCGTGGGAGAAGCGAAGGACATTCTTCTTATCGTAGTTGTAGAGCACCTTGGCACGGCTCGAAGCGAGCTCCTGATTGTAGTGGATCGGCTGACCGCCGCCGCCAACGCAGCCGCCCGGGCAAGCCATGATCTCTACAAACTGATAGTCCACTTCGCCGCGGCGGATCGCGCGGATCAGTCGGCGGGCATTGCCAAGACCGTTGGCAACCGCTGCGCGCACCTTGATGCCGGCGACATTGTACTCTGCCTCGACCCACGGACGGGTGGAATCCATCGCGCGAACGGCCTTGAAGGTTTCGTCTGCGTTCGGGTTTTCACCGGTCAGGACGTAGTAGCAGGTACGAAGCGCTGCTTCCATAACACCGCCGGTCGTACCGAAGATGACGGCCGCGCCGGTACCGGTGCCGAGAGGCGAATCAAACTCTTCCTCCGGCAGGGCGGCAACGTCGATGTTGTCGGCCTTGATCATGCGGCAAAGCTCACGGGTCGTGAGGGAGAAGTCAACGTCGCGCTCGCCTTCGACGGCATCGTTGATGCTGGGGATGGCAAGCTCGGCCTTCTTCGCGGTACAGGGCATGATGGAAACGCAGACGATGTCGTGCGGATCCACACCGATCTTCTTGGCAAAGTAGGTCTTCGTGACAGCGCCGAACATCTGCTGCGGAGACTTTGCGGTGGAGAGCTGATCGGTCATGTCCGGATAATTGCTCTTCAGGAAACGGACCCAGCCTGGGCAGCAGGACGTGAACATCGGCCACTTGTGGGCTTCCGGATGCTGCATGCGCTCGAGGAATTCGTTGCCCTCTTCCATGATCGTCAGGTCAGCGGAGAAGTTGGTATCGAAGACATAGTCAAAACCGATTCGGCGAAGCGCTGCGGCAAGACGTCCCTCGGTCGCGACCGAAGCGTCAAGGCCGAAGCTCTCACCCCAGGCAGCACGGATCGCCGGAGCGACCTGAACGACCGTGATCTTGTTCGGATCATCGAGCACGCCGCCGACACCGGTGATGGCCTTGGAGTCATCGCGGCTATGCAGCGCGTTGGTCGGGCAGTGAGTGATACACTGGCCGCAGAATGCGCAGTCTGCCGCGCTCAGCTTACGGTTATGAGAAACATTGACGGTGGTGCGGCTTCCCGAACCGACCATGTCCCAAATGTTCAGGCCCTGAACCTTTTCGCAGACCGATACGCAGCGATAGCAGCGGATACACTTGCTCTCGTCACGGATGATCGGAAGGCTCTGATCCCAGTCATCCTCGGGATATTCATGCTTAAAGTTCATGATATCGCCGATCGGGTAGGAGCTCATGACTTCCTGCAGCTGGCAGGAACCGTTGCGCTCACAGACCGGGCAGTTGATGCGGTGCTGGCTCAGCAGAAGCTCCAGGTTCATCTGGCGGGCTTCACGCACCTTCGGGGTGTTCGTCAGCACTTCCATGCCCTCTTCGCAAAGCGTGTCGCAGGCCGGAAGCAGACGATCGATATTCTTTACCTCAACCAGGCAGACACGGCAGGCGCCGATCTGGTTGATGCCCTTTAAATAGCAGAGCGTCGGAACGCTCATGCCAACGAGGCGGGTCGCCTCGAGGATCGTGGTACCGTTTTCAACAGAGACGGGAGTCCCGTTAATCGTAATATTTACCATTCTGTCTTCCTCCCTCCCTTAAACGCGCCGCAGCCGAAATGATCACAGCGCAGGCAGCGGCTGGCTTCCTGATAGGATTCCTTCTCGCTCATCACGATCTCCATCAGTTCAAAGTCATTCTTGCGCACCGCAGGCTCGCGCTCGAGCATGTTCACGCGGCCGCAGTAGGGACGGTCACCGAGCGCGGGATCGGGAATCTCGACGTCCACGCTGATCCGGTGATTATAGCCCAGATAATGGTCAATGTTCGCCGCAGCTACCTTGCCGGCTGCGATCGCGCGGATCGCGGTCTTCGGACCGGTCACGCAGTCGCCGCCCGCGAATACGCCGGGTGCATCCTTGATAATGGTTCCGTTGTCCGCGACAAAGGTTCCGCGGTTGACCGGAATGCCGGAATCTTCCAGACGGCGGAACTCGATGCCCTGACCGACCGCTACAAGCACGATATCGCAAGGAATACGGACATCTTCCTTGCCGGCATCGGCCGGGTTCATGCGGCCGCCCTTGATGAGGGAGGACATCTTCGGAGTCGTCCAGAGAGCGGTTACTTTATTGTTTTCATCGGTCTCAATGCGGGTGGGCGCGTACAGATCCATCATGATGGCGCCTTCCGCGATCGCGCCGTCGACCTCTTCCATCAGCGCGGTCATGTCTTCCTTACGGCGGCGGTATACGATCGAAACCGCTTCAGCGCCGCAGCGGATCGCGCTTCTCGTGCAGTCCATCGCAACGTTGCCGCCGCCGATGACACACACGCGCTTGCCCTTGAAATCGGGGATGATCCCATCGCCGATTCCGCCAAGGAACTCGACTGCGGAAAGAACACCTTCCGCATCCTCGCCCTCGATGCCGACCTTCTTGTCCTGATGAGCACCGATGGAAATGTAGACGGCGTCGAACTCTTTGCGCAGACGCTCCATCGTCCACTCACCTTCGCCAACCTTGGTCTCAAGCTTGACTTCAACGCCCGTGGAGAGGATGCAGTCGATATCCTGCTGCAGACGCTCTCTCGGGAGACGGTAAGACGGGATGCCGTAGATCAGCATGCCGCCGAGCTTTTTATGCTGTTCAAATACGGTGCAGGAATGTCCCATCAGCTGCAGATAGTACGCTGCGGAAAGACCGGAGGGACCGCCGCCGACGATGGCGACCTTCTTACCGGTTGCGCTCATGCACTCCGGAGCCGGAACGATGCCGGCACGGTCAACCGCCGTGCGCTTGAGGCCGCGGATGTTGATCGGGGCGTCAAGAAGCGTTCTGCGGCAGCGCGTCTCACACGGATGCTCGCAGATCAGGGCGCAGGCCATCGGGAACGGGTTGTCCTTGCGGATCAGGCGAACCGCATCGGCATAACGGCCTTCGCCAACAAGTGCCACATAGCCGGGAATATCGACGCCGGCCGGGCAGTTGCTCACGCAGGGAATGCTCTGGGTTCCGCTGCAGGTGCAGCGATGCTCGCGGATATGGCTCAGATAGTCATCGCGGAAGCCTTCAAGTCCCTTCAGCACAAGCTTCGCCGACTCAGTACCGATCGCGCAGTCCGCCGTAACGGAAATGTTTTTCGCAAGCGCTTCGATCTGTGTCAGGGTATCTTCGGTCGCTTTGCCTTCAAGGACATCCTCGATCAGGTTTTCAAGCTGAACCAGACCGACACGGCACGGAACGCATTTGCCGCAGCTCTGCGTGACGCACATCTTGAGGAAGGCCGCAGCCAGATCGACCGGGCAGATGTCAGGGGGAGACGCCACGATGCGGCGCTCCATATCCTTGTACAGCTGCTCCACGGTTGTCTGAGCGCGGCTTTCGGTAAACAAGGAAAGTCTGCTCATAGTGATTCCTTTCACTTCAAAAAGTGTTTTTTCGTAGACTCTGGCCGAAGCGTTTTCTTCTTCGTCCGAGCCATTATATTTCACCTTAATTTACCATATAAACGCCGCTTTTACAAGCATTTCAGCGAATCCGTTTAATCAGAAATTATTTTATGTAAAAGTATCCGATTGACAAACAACGGCGCATCTGTTATACTCCAAAACTGACTCACATGAGACACTTTTGGAGGGTAAACATGGTTACCAAGCGTGAACTGAACCGACTGCTGAAGACCTTCTTATTTCAAAACTGCGACCCTCACACCACGCTCGATCTGCTGAATGCTTCAGATCTTCGCGTGGAATCCTTCGAGAGGGATGACATTATCTACAGCGCCACCTCCTTTCGGCGCGAGATCGGGGTCTTGCTTTCGGGGCGCGTCATCGTATCTAAGCCAAGCGGTCTCATCGTCAGCGAGCTTCAGGCGGGTGATCTCTTCGGCGCGGCTGCGATCTATGATGATCAGGATCAGTATGTCTCGACCCTGACCGCGAAAAGTGCTGCCAAGGTCCTGTTTCTCTCGAAAAAGACGATCGAGGATCTGATGGACACCAATCCGACCGTTCGCAAAAACTACCTCACCTACCTGACCCAGCGCATTCGCTTCCTTTCCTCCAAGGTCGACGCGCTGACCCGGGATACCGGAGCGGCCAAGCTCCACGCCTATCTGCTTCGGCACATGGATGAAGAGGGCAACGTGGTTCCGCAGATCTCCATGACCCAGCTCGTGGCAAGACTGAACATGAGCCGAGCCACGTTCTACCGTGAGCTCACCCCTCTGATCAAGGCAAAGATCGTCTCTAAAAACGGAACAAAACTATGTGTCCTACAGCCGGAAAAGCTGCAGGGCCAAGAAGGAGAATAACATGAAAAAAACAACCAAGATCCTGTCCGTCCTGCTCGCCCTGATGATGGTGCTTCCGCTTTTCGGATGCTCGAAGAAGACCGAAGCCGGAACGGATATCAACATGGCCGTTCTCTCCGGCCCGACCGGCATCGGCGCCAGCGTGCTGATGGAGCAGAACGAAAACGGCGAGACCGCCAACCACTACACCTTCACGGTAGCTGCAGCTAACGATGAAGTCACTGCAGGCCTGCTGAACGGCAGCCTTGACATCGCCGCCGTCGCGACGAACGTAGCCTCGAACCTCTACAACAAGTCCGAGGGGGACATCTGCATCCTCGCACTCAACACGCTTGGCGTGCTCTACCTGCTTGAAAACGGCGACACCGTCCATTCCGTTGCCGACCTTGCCGGCAAGACCGTACTCTCTGCCGGTCAGGGCGCGAACCCGGAATTCGTTTTCGAGTACATCCTCACCCAGAACGGCCTCACCTACTCCACCGACGGTTCCGAAGCGGACGTTCAGATCGAGTTCAAGGCTCCCGATGAGATCACGGCCGCAATGGTCTCCGGCACCGCCGATCTCTGCCTGCTGCCGGTTCCGGCTGTTACCGCGGTCCTCGTGCAGAACAAGGACGTACGTCAGGCGCTCGACCTGACCGAAGAGTGGAACAAGGTCGCGGGCGGCCAGCTCACCATGGGCAGCATCGTGGCGCGCCGCGAGTTCGTTGAGGCTCATCCGGAAGCCGTCGCCCTCTTCCTTGAGGAATACGCTGCTTCCATCGAAGCTGTCAAGACTGATCCCGCGCATGCCGGCGAGCTCTGCGAGTCCTTCGGCATCGTTCCGAAAGCTGCAATCGCAACCAAGGCGATCCCGTCCTGCAACCTTGTCTGCATCACCGGTGAGGAGATCCGCACCACGATCGAGCCGTACTACGAAGTCCTCTTTGCCGCGAATCCCGCTTCCATCGGCGGCGCGCTCCCCGGCGATGATTTCTACTACGTTGGAAAGTAAATGAAAAACAACCCTAACCAAGCAAAAAACGGTGGAGACTTTCTTCACCGTTTTCTTCAATTTCTGGCCCCCGTGCTGTTCTGGATCGTGATCTGGGAGATCGCCTCGCTCCTTATCGGGCGTGAAGTTCTGCTCCCGTCCCCTCTGCGCACGCTGTCAAGACTCGGTGAGCTTCTCCCCACCGCTGCGTTCTGGCAAAAGACCCTCAGCAGCCTCGTTAGGATCGGTCTTGGCACGCTCGGCGGCATCCTCGTTGGCGTGCTGTTGGCCATGCTGACCAAGTCCTTCAAACCGGCTGACCTTTTGCTGTCCCCCGCGATCCGCGTGATGCGGACCATCCCGGTCACGAGCTTCATCCTGCTGGTGCTGCTCTGGGTCCGCAAGGATATCACACCCGGCGTTATCGCAGGCATGATGGCGCTGCCCCTGATCTGGGAGAGCACCTTAGCCGGCCTGGCTGCTCCCGACCCGCTCCTTCTGGAGATGGCGAAAACCTACGAAATGTCCCGCGCCAGGCAGTGGCGCCTGATCCGCATTCCGGCGCTGATGCCTCATTTTCTCAGCGGACTTTCCGGCGCGATCGGCCTTTCCTGGAAAGCCGGCATTGCCGCTGAGGTGCTCTGCGTTCCGGCCATGGCCATCGGCAAGGAAGTCTACCAATCCAAGCTCTACCTTGAAACCGTGGACCTTTTCGCGTGGACCGCTGTCGTTGTCATTCTCTCGCTCCTGATCGAAGCAATAACGAAAAAACTGATCGTAAAGGCGGTGGCCAAATGGAAATAAAGAATCTGACCTTTGCCTATCCCCTCTCGGACCAGAAGATATTTGACGGCCTCACGCTCTCTGTTCCGATCGAGCCAGGTGAGATCGTCGCGCTGAAGGCCCCCTCCGGAGCGGGAAAAACCACGCTTCTAAGGCTACTGGCCGGGCTTGAGACACCGGCTTCCGGAACGATCGAATGCCCGCCCTGTGCGTTCCTGTTTCAGGAAGACCGCCTGATCCCGCGCCTGAGCGCGCGCAATCAGCTCCGTGCCGTGCTCCCCTCCGCGGCTACAGATGCGGCTGTGGCTGTGGCTGCGGATATCGATTCCTACCTGACCCTCGTTGACCTTCAGGGCGATACGGATACGCTCGTGGAAGAGCTCTCCGGCGGCATGAAACGCCGGCTCGCCCTCGCCCGCGCGATCGCCTTTGCCAAAGAAACCGGACGTGACCTGCTCCTGCTTGACGAGCCGTTCACCGGCGTGGACGCAGCACGGATCACGTCGATCCTCGCATCGCTCCGCCGCCTGAACTTCCGCGTCTTTTTGACCGCTCACGAGGAAAGCATTTTGGCGCTCGCAGATCGCGTCATCGCCCTTGAATCCAAAGGGTGATAGGGTTCGGCCTGAGATCCGGGCAGGCGAAAAACCATTGCATTTCTTTGAATCAAAATGCTATTATAAACATAGATTAATTTTGCTTTTCATCACGACAGAAAGGAGTTCGCATCATGTCCGAATATCCAGCCACCTCTGAAAACAATCATCAGCAGAACGAGCGTGCCGGCTATCTCAGTAAGTGGCTTTCGCTGCTGTTCTGGCTCATCATTCCCGGAACGATTGCCGGTCTGATGGGCTCCAACATTTTCATGACTTCCGCGCCCGGATTATATATGGCCGGTCAGATTCTGAATGCGTTATGTACCGCTGCCTCCGGATTCATTTTCCTGAAGCTCTCCAGAGAGGAGGATCACTACCACATTGCCGCGATCTGCGCTTTTGTCGCAGCCGGTGCGAGCCTCCTTGTCTCCATTATTTCCGGCGCTGCTGAGACCCCGAACTGGACACTCTTTATCACGATCCCGGCTGCCATTGTCGCCCTGACCGGTACCAGCCACGAGTTCAAGGCCCACTCGAGCATCCTGTTCAACGTTGACCATGCACTCTCAGAGAAGTGGGATTTCCTTTGGAAATGGTACATCGGCACCTTCATCGGAATGATCGGCAGTGTCCTTCTGATTCTGATCGTGCCGATTTTCGGACTCCTCGTCTTCATCATCGCTGCCATCGCATTCATTATCGTTTCGATCATCCGCCTCGTGACACTGTACCATACAGCTCGTGATTTCAAGCTGCTCTCCATGGCACCGCAGTCGGAAGGCTGAAACCCGCTGCACTCAAAAGGCAATGATGAAAACCAAAAAGGACTGCGAGATCATTCATTCATGATCTCACAGTCCTTTTTTTATAGCTTAACAATCACCGCTGCCCGCCTTCGCAGGCAAATGCGCCTTACAGAAGAGAAACGACGCACTCCTCGACCTTCTTCATGTCGGCGGTGGGCTCGAAACGGGCGACTACGTTGCCTTCGCGGTCGATGACGAACTTGGTGAAGTTCCACTTGATCGCGGGGTTGTTCTTGTAGTCCTTGTCGATCGTCTTGAGAAAGGCGGCCATTGCCAAAGCCTTCGGGCTCATGCCGAAGCCTTCGAAGCCCTTCTGGCTCTTCAGAAAGGTGTAGAGCGGAAGCTCGTTCTCGCCGTTGACGTCAGACTTCTTCATCTGCGGGAACTTGGTGTTGTACTTCAGCGTGCAGAACTCATGGATCTCATCATCGGTTCCGGGGGTCTGACCTGCGAACTGGTTGCAGGGAACGTCGACGATCTCAAGGCCCTGCTCATGATACTTCTCGTACATGTCCTCCAGGTCCTTGTAGTGAGGGGTAAAGCCGCAGCCGGTAGCGGTATTGACAACGAGGACAACTTTGCCCTCAAAATTCTTCATGGAAACTTCTTCTCCCTTGGGAGCGGGTACACTGTAATCATAAAAACTCATGGCAAACCTCCTGTGCTTACTGCCTGCCGGCGATCGGCCGGTCCGTTTGGTTTTGTGTGATTTAATTGTACACAATCGATTAGGGAAAGTCAATTGCTTTTTTTTGAAATTCGAAGACTTTTTCCACTTATTTCGCACTTTTTTTTGCCTGATCCTGCTTTTTTGCTCTCCCGGGCGAAGAGGTGTGCTATAATGAACTACAGTTAACTCCGTATTCTATACTTGGTGAGGTATGTTATATGGCACGCTATAAATGGAAGTCTTCCCCTACCGCGATCCGTAATCTCGCGATTCTCGCTGTGGCAGTGATCCTGCTGCTGTGGCTGATGATCTCATGCACGGCGAGCAGCATCCGTCAGAGCAAGGCGAATAAACAATACCGCAAGCTCGCCGCGACCGTTGCGGTGGATCGCGAAGCGTATGAGATGCAGAATCTCACGTTCCCCTCCGGCCGCGTGGTAAACGCGTCTACCACCCCGCTCCCGGACGTCATCAGTGAATATATCTGGTTCTACTATCATCAGGACCTGTTCCCGGCCGGTTCGATCCGCCTGGCAAAGGGAAATCCGGATTACACGCATTTCCTCTACCGCTACGGCAATGACAATTACAGCACCTATGCCGGTGAGATCACGCTTACGACCGCGGAAGCCTCGGAGACCGTGCCGCATCTGTATCAGTACGATCCGCGCTGGGGCTTTGAGGAGTATTTCGACACGATGATCGGTCTTGACGGTGACGGTCCGACTGCCGTGAGCATGTGCCTCATCGCGCTGACCGGCGATACGAAGCTCAACCCGAAGGTCGTTGCACAGTATGCGATCGACAACAGCCTTTACTATGAGGGCTACGGCACCGCCTGGGCGCTGGTTCCCTACTGCGCGGAAGAGTACAAGCTAAACTGCAAGGAAGTCATTCTTGACCGCTATGCGATGGAAAACGAGCTCGATCAGGGCAACGTCATGATCATTGTTCTCGAAGGAAGTCCGAACTACTCGACCGCTCACTTCCTTGTCCTGACCGGCTACGATGTTCAGGGATTCTTCGTAAACGATCCGGTCAGCCCCGCCAACAGCCGTGTCCGCTGGGCCTATGAGGATCTTGAAGAGTACATCGTCGCGATCTGGTCACTGTCCAAAGAATAAGTATACCGCAAAGGAGCTTTTTCACTAAGCTCCCGCTTAGCGCCGCGTTCATCTCTGAATCAACAAAAAAGGAAGTGTGAAGATCCTTCACACTTCCTTTTTCATTTCATTTAAACTCGCCGGCCGGTTTTCGATCACTC
>ONYR01000327.1 GCA_900322165.1 uncultured Eubacteriales bacterium | reverse complement strand
GAAGGGGTGACGGCGAACCTTTTCGGTCAGCTGGCCGCCTTCATCGAAACCAACGTATCCGGGAGGCGCTCCGATAAGCTTGGAGACCGTATGCTTTTCCATGTACTCAGACATGTCGATGCGGATCAGGGCATCCTCGGTGCCGAAGAGCTCAACGCAGAGCGTCTTGGCAAGCTCGGTTTTACCGACACCGGTCGGACCGGCAAAGATGAAGGAAGCGGGCTTGCGTTCCTTGCGGAAGCCGGAACGATTGCGGCGGATCGCGCGAGAGACCGCGGAGATCGCAGCATTCTGACCGATCACACGCTCATGCAGACGATCCTCGAGCGTCATCAGCTTATCTGACTCTTCACGAGTCAGGCGCTTGACCGGGATCTTGGTCCAGCTTTCAATGACCTGCGCGAGATCATCGTAGGTGAGCGGTACATTGTTGGCCGCCGCACGCTTTTCATCGATCTCTTTCTGAAGCTTGATCTCTTCGGTGCGGTAGTAGGCCGCCTTCTCGAAATCTTCCCCGGCTGCCGCGTCTTCTTTGTTCTGGGTCGTGACAAGAAGGGTCTTCTCCAGATTCTGAAGATCGACCAGAGCCGTGTTGTTGAGGTTCACACGCGAACCGGCCTCATCGATGACATCGATGGCCTTGTCCGGCAGGTAACGCTGGTTGATGTAGCGCTGCGCCAGATAGACCGCGTCTTCGATATTCTGGTCAGAGATCTTAACGTTGTGGTATTTTTCGTAGTGTTCGCGGATGCCTTTAAGGATCTCCACAGCCTCCGCAGCGCTGGGCTCGTCGACGATGATCGGCTGGAAGCGGCGCTCCAGAGCCGGATCATGCTCGATGTATTTGCGGTACTCATCAAGCGTTGTCGTGCCGATGACCTGAATGCTGCCGTTCGCGAGGGCAGGCTTCAGGATGTTGGCGGCGTTCATGGAATTCTGCGCATCGCCGGCACCGACAAGATTGTGGATCTCATCGATAACAAGGATCACGTTCTTGGCAGCGATCACTTCGTTGATGATCGCCTTCATGCGGGCTTCGAACTGGCCGCGGAACTGCGTACCGGCCACCAGACCGGTCATATCCAGAAGGTAGACCTCTTTACCGCGAAGCTTGATCGGAACCTGCTCGCGTGCGATCATCAGGGCGAAGCCTTCCGCGATCGCGGTTTTACCGACACCCGGTTCACCGAGAAGCACCGGATTGTTCTTGGTGCGGCGGTTCAGGATCTGCATCAGACGGTCGATCTCTTTCGAGCGTCCGACAACATTGTCGATCTCACCGCGGCGCGCCTTGGCCGTCAGGTTCGTACCGAACTTGCTGAGCGTTTTCAGCGCATCGTTGCGGCGGCGACGTCCGGCATTCGGTCCCTGGCCCGCGCCTTGACCTTGACCCTGACCGAAGGCAGCCCCGTTTTGCCCCGAAGGCGTATCGGGAGACATGTCGAGAACGATGGGTTCTTCATCGTCATCATCACTGTCCTGATCTTCGCCGGGACGGGTAGAGCCCATCATCATATTGAGCATCTCGGGCGGGATCATCTTCTTGAGATCATCAAGGTCGCCGTTTTGCATCAGTTCGTTGAGCTGTTCACCGATATTTTCCATATCCTCCGGCTGCATGCCGTTGTTCCGCATCAGATTCTGAAGAGGCAAGCCTGACTTACGGGCGCAGGGTAAACACAGAGCGAACGGTTTACTTTCGCCGTTTTCGATTTTGGTAATAAATAATACAGCAGTATTTTTATGACACATTTGACATAACATAGTGAATCAATACCTCCTTCTGCCTCAGTATGACTGCTTTCCAGCAGTTCTGAATATTATAGTGAAAAAACCTTTCTTTTTGCAAGCGCTTTTGCTATAATGAGCGGACTTGAGAGGAAAATTAATGGTTTGTTCATAAAAGGAGGAACCAATGGTCGTTCGGGAATACCGTCTTGCACAGAGACGAGGCCTTTCTCAGTATGAAAGTGATATTGCCAAGGGGGTATACCCCTATCTTCAGGTGCTGGAAGAGCTGACGCAGAATCTGGATATCGTCAGTGAGGTACCGCTTGGCATTGTAGACATTCCGATCGCACAGATCGTCGGAACCAACGGACATGGCCGCTCGACATCCTTTGCGCGCAATTTCATGCCGCTTCTGAGGGAAGATTCTGAATTTGCCGATAAATGGTCGAATCTTTGCATTGCTCACCTTGAAGAGGGGATCCGTGACCCGATCAAGTGCTACGAGTTCATGAACCGCTTCTACGTCATCGAGGGAAACAAGCGTGTCAGCGTACTGAAATACTACGGTGCGATCGAGATCCAGGGAGAAGTGACCCGGATCGTTCCCCGTCTTGATGATTCCAAGGCATCCAAGGTCTATAAGGATTTCCTGCGCTTTTATAAAATTGCCCGGATCAATTATGTGAACTTTTCAGAGCCCGGGTCTTATGATCTCCTGCTGGAGTATCTGGATAAGCCTAAGAAAGAAGACTGGAACACGGAGTTCCAGAAGCGGTTCCGTTCTGTCTACTATCGGTTTGTGAATCTGTACCGGAAGAGTGCGGGAAAGAAGATCGCGCTTTCGGAATCGGATGCGTTTTTGGAATACCTGAAGATCTATTCGTTTGATTCGATCAACGAAAGCACCGATAAACAGATCGCAGCAGCGATCCAGACCATCGAGAGCAACCTGAATCTTGCGGCTCAGGAGACCCCGGTCGGCCTTCATATGCAGCCGGAGGATAAAAAGAAAAACCTTGTCGAGAAGCTGGCAAGCGGGATCGGCGAGGTGCTCGGCGTGCCGGAAAAGCACCTGAACGTCGCCTTTGTCTACGGAAAGACGCCGGAGACCTCGGGGTGGACCTACGGACACGAGCTCGGCAGACTGCAGCTCGAAGAGGTCATGGGAGAGGATATCTCGGTAACGAAGGTCGAAGACGCGCTGAATCAAAGTGCCGATCCGGACGAAATCCTTTCGTCGTTGGCAGAGGCAGGGAATGATGTGGTGTTTACGACAACTCCCGAGCTGATTACACAGACGATCCGTGCGGCGGTCAAATACCCGAAAACCAAGTTTCTGAACTGCTCCGTTAACATGGCGGCCGGAAAGATTCGAACCTATTACGGCCGTATGTATGAAGCCAAGTTCCTGACAGGCCTGATTGCGGGCGTAATGACGAAGAGCAACCGCATTGCTTATATCGCGGACTATGCGATCTCGGGCATGATGGCCGGCGTGAATGCCTTTGCCAGAGGGGTACAGCTTGTCAATCCGGAGGCAAAGGTAAAGCTCATCTGGTCATCGCTGGTGACGTCAGATGTGGAAGGAGAGCTTGCAGCGTACGATCCGGACGTCGTTTCGCATCAGGACTTTATCACACCGATCAGCATGGAGCGGCATTACGGCCTGTATTTCCGCTCGGAGAACGGGGAGACCAGGGAGCTTGCCATGCCGCTGTGGAACTGGGGATTGTTCTATGAGCGGATCATCAAGAGCATCCAGTCCGGTGCCTGGTACGAGGATAACTCCGAAGAGGTGACCCATTCGATCAATTACTGGTGGGGACTTTCCTCGGGCGTGATCGACATTGTTCTTTCCGGTGATCTTCCGGAAGGCGTGAGACAGCTTGTCTCATTCTACAAAAAAGCCATCGAGCGGCGCAGCTATTCACCGTTCGACGGCTGCATCAAGGATCAGTCGGGCAAGGTTCGCTCGGAAGCGGACGGCTACATTTCCACCGCCCACATCGTGACGATGGACTGGCTGATCGACAATATTGAAGGGGAGATCCCTTCGACGGAACAGTTCCGCGAAGGCGCTCAGAACCTGATGAAAAACATGGATCTGACGAAGGGCGAGAGCGAAGAGGTAGAAGAACTCGAATAATCAATCAAAAAGCCGTCCGCAGCATAGTCGGACGGCTAAATCTTTTTGTGTTCTTCAAGGATCTGCTGGCTTTCCATTTCGCCGCCGGTTTGAACGATGTTTCTTCCGTAGCGATCGTAAAGTCCCATCAGGGTTTTGTTGAGCTTTTCCTTGCGCTGGGATTTGTCGGATTCCTCGAGCGTGATCTGGTGAAGCGGCTCGGTCGTGAACGAGGAGGTCGAGACACCGAGAAGCCGGACCGGCCGCTCGAGCGGAGCTTTGTCGAGCAGGTTCGAGACGGCTTTGTAGATCTGACCGGAATCATGCACCGCATCGGGGAGCGTGATGCTGCGGGTGTGGAGCTTCAGATTGTTGTATTTGATCTTCAGGGTGATCGTTGAGGCGTAGAGCCCTCGCTTCATCAGGCCGATCGAAACGGAGCGGGAGAGAAGCTTCAGCGTAGAGAGCATTTCCTCCTTTTCGTGCATGTCGGTCTGATAGGTGACTTCTTTGCCGTACGATTTCGCCTCATATTCTGAAGCCGGGTGAACATGGTCGCTGGCGATGCCGCGCGCGGCAAGGTAGAGATCATGGCCGGTCTGACCGATGAGCCGGACAAGAGCCTTTTCATCCCAGCCGAGCAGATTCGCAATCGTGTTGATCTTGTTTTCGTGCAGAAATGCGGCCGATTTGCCGCCGACGCCGGGGATGATCCGCACCGGGCGATCCTTGAAATAGTTGATAAAGAAGGTCTCATCCGGAATGACAAAGAAGCCGTCCGGCTTTTTTTCCTCGGAGGCGAGCTTGGCGGTCATTTTGTTATAGCCGATGCCGACGGAGCAGGTGAGGCCGGTCGTCTGAAGGACGCGGTCCTTGATCTCGTGGCCGATCTTCTCCGCGCCGCCGAAAAGCATCAGCGAGCCGGTGATATCGAGATACCCTTCATCGAGGGCGACAAATTCGATCTGGTCGGTGTAGGAAAGCAGGATCTCGTGAACCTGATCGGAGATCTCGTGATAGCGGTGGTAGTGCCCGTGCATG
>ONYR01000393.1 GCA_900322165.1 uncultured Eubacteriales bacterium | reverse complement strand
GGTAACCAGTTTCTGCCTTTCGGGATGCAGGGTAAGGTAGATCTCTTCAGGGAATGTTTGAGGGTAGGCGGAGAGAAGTGACCGGAGCAGCTTCTGTTCACGAAGGGCTGATTTCAATGTTTTCTGGTCATAATCTTTCTGCGCAAGCTTTAATGCAATGGAACGGTGTTTAGCGTTCAGGTATTTTCCATTCTTTAAGTCCCCGTTTAGCCAGTAATATCGTGGGTTGTGGGTAATGCTGGATATTCTTAGTGTCCCTTCTGGCGCAGCCAGCAGATTCTTTTTGAGTTTTTCAATAAGATCACTCAAATAGTTAAGCCGTTCATTTAATTGTGTTCGAAAATCCAATGATAATCCTCCTTTGAAGTGGTGTTTTGGACCTTGTTTGGGTTCTGAAAAAAGGGTTTAGGACTAATACTGAAAACCGTTTTCTTTTCGTCCTATAAGATCACCGCCTTTCTTGGTGGGGATAGGACTGGAGCTCAGTAAATGCAACTCTAGTCCTACTACAACGAACAGTTAATGTTTGCCTTAGGACGGGGTGATATGCTAAGGGCGATTCAGTCCTACGATAAAAGTGATGTGAGTATGAAGCGTCAGACTGCACCATCAAAAAAGCTGTATCTAGTCCTAGAGGCTTAAATGAGTGAACGAAAAGGCTAGGACTGGGTTTTCGGATTGGCCTCACGAAGTCCTACTATTACTCAAAACCGAGAATCAAGATAGGACGAAAGATACGAAAACCAGCAGTTCAGTCCCAATAGCACCCGTTCTTACGAATCGAGTCTCTTTTCGCAACTCAAGTCTTTCAGTATAGCATATAGAAATGCTGAAGAAAAAGGCCTTTTATCTAAGAATTAGTTATTTTACAGTAGAGAGCTGATGCTTTAGCAGTGCTATGATTGGCTGAAAGCAAAATACAACATAAAACCACGGCCGCCTGTTGGCGGCCGTGGCTCTTCATTTTATAATCTACCCTTCACTTAATCGGTTCGATCCCGACAGACCCATCCATCCCACTTAAATACAGGGCATACATGTATTCGTCCCCGTTGGCGTCCGTAAATGCAAAGCCGTAATTGGGGAAACTTCCTGCAAAGGTCATGCGGACAACGATGGGGCAGTCCGGAGTCATATACTCCTGAGTATAGAGAGTTTCGTAGTAGTAGGAGATATCTCCGTTATCCGAGATGTTATCGACGGAAAGAGCCAGAATGCGGAAATCCTTGACAGCTCCCATGACTCCGATCAAAACGCGGCCGCTCTCTGTAAATGTATCACCGGTAAATTCCGTGTAGTCGGAATAATTGGAGAGAACATCATCGGCCCAGTAGGCGAAGACGGGAGGATTGACGGCAAGCGTCGGAGCCGAGGTTTCAGTTGAAGACTCCGACGATTCAGAAGAAGATCCTGATGATTCGGCTGAGCCAGTCGACTCAGTCGCCTCTGAAGAAGACTCAGTGGGGGCCAGGGAAGATTCGGTCGAAGACTCGTTCGAAGACTCAGTCGCCTCTGAGGAAGATTCGCTCGCTTCTGTGGAAGACTCGGTCGGCTTCAGGGAAGACTGTTCCTGTTCTTCACGAGGCGGTTTTGAGGGGGCCTCGTACTCGATTTCCTGAAAGGAGTTGTTTTGCGGATTCCGAATGGCAAGTAAGCTGCAGCCGGACAGCAGAAGGCAACAGCAGCAGGCTATGGCAAGAAAGGCTTTGGATTTCATGAAGCACCTCCGTTAATACTGATGGAATGCTGATGGAACACTTATATGTGTTTTTCAATATAATGCGGATCCGCCGCGGTTTCAAGAGACCATTCAGGTAAACTTCATTTCACACGGAACTGCGTCGATATTATTACGCGGAACCGGGCAGGAACCACGGTGGGATACTTTCGCACGGAACCCCCGCCCCCCCGTCAGTTCACCAACCACTCGTGACTTATCTTGACAAGGCCTTCGAGAGAAGGTAGCATTAAATTACCGTATTTCGCACATGTGGGCCGGCTGGCTCCTGCCTGCGGAATGGAGGAGTGATTACCATGTCAAAACGAATTCAACAATTGCTGCTGCTTGCGATCGTGCCGGGTTACATTGTGATGGGAGTCTGTCTGCTGTACTGGTTTTTGCTTGGGACAAACGTGCTGCAGGTCCATTCGGTTTCGATCAATATCCTTGTTGGTCTGGTCTTTCTTTTGAGTGCGGTCTCTTCGCTGAGCGGAACGTTTGTGAAGCATTATTACATCCGTTCGGTGCAGGAAAATCTGGACAATCTGGACGCACTCAATACCAAACTGCGCCGGCAGCGTCACGAGTATCTGAATGAAATGCAGGTCGTGTACGGGCTTCTCGAGCTTGGCGAAGGGGAGGAAGCGCTGGCATTTCTAAGGCCGATCTATGAGGAGACGGCGAAAACATCACGCGCGCTGAAAACCGCGCACCCAGCCGTCAATGCGCTGCTGATGAATAAGATGAACAAGGCGGAGGAGAAGCACATCGCGTTTTATACCGAGATCTCTTCCAACTTAAGCACTGCTTCGATGGATGCGTGGAGCCTGTGCAAGGTGCTTGGAAACCTGATCGACAACGCGCTTACTGCGGCCGCGCAGGACCCGAAGGGAGAAGTGCATCTTGAGATCCGCGAGGATGCCCGCGAATGTGAGATCTGTATTTATAACAACGGTGCTTTCATCGCGGAAAAGGACAAAGAAAAGGTGTTCGAAGACGGATTTACCGGGAAAACTTCGGAAGGGCACGGCTTTGGCCTTGGTATCGTGCGGAATCTGGTGCGGCAGGCAGGCGGCGAGATCGAGATGGACTCGCTGCAAGGCAAAACAACCTTCACCGTCCACATTCCCAAGACTGCGTGACGGAACATTCCTAAGACTGCGTGACGGAACATTCCCAAGACTGTGTGAGGGCGTTCGCTGTGCCCGATCCGTCAGCGATGAAAAAACTGTCCTGCAGACTTCAACGTTCTGAGCAACGTTCTGAGCTTCGACAATTGAACCTCGAAAATGTATCTTTCGCCCGAGCGACCTTGCGCCGGAAGGCAGATCAGGATATGATCAAAACAGTAAGCGCACAAAGTGACTACGGAAAGTATGACCATGATCTCCGGCTGACTGGCAGGTGATCATGTGAAATTCAGAAGGGAGGAAGTTGATGACTGGACTT
>ONYR01000137.1 GCA_900322165.1 uncultured Eubacteriales bacterium | reverse complement strand
TAGATCGTCTCACGCTGTTCGTTCATGACCTGGTCATATTCGAGCAGGCGCTTACGGATTCCGTAGTTGTTTTCCTCGACACGCTTCTGGGCGCTCTCGAGGGCATTGGAGAACATTTTATCCTCGATCGGCGTATCCTCCGGAACACGGAAGGTCTCAAGCACCTTCTGCATTCTCTCGCCGCCGAAAATACGCATCAGATCGTCTTCCATGGAGACAAAGAACCGGGATTCACCGGGGTCTCCCTGACGTCCGGAACGTCCGCGCAGCTGGTTATCGATACGGCGGGCTTCATGGCGCTCGGTACCGACGATCTTCAGACCGCCGAGCTCCGCAACGCCCTCGCCCAGCTTGATATCGGTACCACGGCCGGCCATGTTCGTGGCGATCGTGACTGCGCCAAGCTGTCCGGCTTCCGCAACGATCTCAGCCTCGCGCTCATGGAACTTCGCGTTCAGCACGTTATGAACGATCCCTTCGCGCTTGAGCATCTTGCTCAGCATTTCGGAGGTCTCGATCGCGATCGTACCGACAAGCACCGGCTGGCCCTTCGCGTGGCTTTCCTTGATCTCTTCGACGACCGCACGGAATTTTTCCTTCTTGGTGCGGTAGACAACGTCCGGATGATCCTTACGCCTGACCGGGCGGTTCGTCGGGATCTCGACAACGTCCATGCCGTAGATCTCTTCGAACTCGACCTCTTCCGTCTTCGCGGTACCGGTCATACCGGCCTTCTTAGCGTACTTGTTAAAGAAGTTCTGGAACGTGATCGTGGCAAGGGTCTTGCTCTCACGCTTGACCTCGACCTTTTCCTTGGCCTCGATTGCCTGGTGCAGTCCGTCGGAGTAGCGGCGGCCCGGCATCAGACGGCCCGTGAATTCATCGACAATGACGATCTGGTTATCCTTGACAACGTAGTCCTTGTCCTTGAACATCAGGTAGTTAGCCTTCAGGGCGATGTTGATATGGTGCACGATCTCCGCGTTTTCCGGGTCGGAAAGGTTTTCCAGATGGAAGAACGCTTCGGCCTTTTCAACGCCCTGCGCGGTCAAGGTGCAGGCCTTTTCCTTCTCATCGACAATGAAATCGCCTTCCTCGACGACCTCTTCGTCCATCAGCTGGGCCATACGGCTCGTATCACCGATGATGCGGCCTTTTTTCAGCTGGCTCGCCAGAAGATCCGCCTGCTGGTAAAGCGAGGTGGACTTGTTGCTCGAGCCGGAAATGATCAGAGGCGTACGAGCTTCATCGATCAAAACCGAGTCGACTTCATCGATGATCGCGTAATGCAGTTCGCGCTGTACGAGCTTGCTCTCGTACACGACCATGTTGTCACGCAGATAATCGAAACCGAACTCGTTGTTGGTACCGTAGGTAATGTCGCAGGCATAAGCCTCGCGGCGCTGATCGCCGTCCATTCCGTTGAGAATGCAGCCGACGGACAGGCCGAGGAAACGGTGAATCGCGCCCATCCACTCCGCGTCACGCGAAGCCAGATAGTCGTTGACCGTGACAATGTGAACACCTTTGCCTTCGAGTGCGTTCAGGTAGGCCGGCAGGGTCGACGTCAGCGTCTTACCTTCACCGGTTTTCATTTCAGCGATACGGCCCTGATGCAGGATAATACCGCCCACGATCTGGACCGGGTAATGCTTCTGGTGAAGCACACGGTTTGCAGCCTCACGGACAACCGCAAACGCCTCCGGCAGCAGATCGTCAAGGGTCTCGCCGTTTTGCAGTCTCTGTTTAAACTCAGGCGTTTTTGCCTGAAGCTCCTCATCGGAAAGAGCTGCCATCGTCGCATCCAGCGCCAGGACCTTGTCCACCAGCGGTTTCAGACGCTTGACCTCTCTTTCACTCGAGGAACCGAAAATTTTCTGTAAAAAACCCAATCTATACTCCCATCCGGAACGCCGGCTCTCTCAGCTGCGGTCAAACCCGCTCTAAGCAGCCTTGCGTTCCCTGTTTTTCAGCGATATACATGGTTCCTGCAATTGTACCATCTGCAGGCCATAATTACAATTAAACGTTCTGTGAATTTCAGCGCCGTGATCTCAGCCGCGCTTCTTGCGGATCTCCTCAAACACGTCCATCAGATCATCAAGTGCGACCTCGTGATTCTCCAGACGGCTCTCGTGCATGCTGATCACGGAGCGAAGCCGATCCGGCCCGCCCTGGCACACGATCACGTTTTCACCCGCCTGTGCGATGCGAAGCGCGCGAATGACGGTATCGGTCGAGAACATCAGCACGTTGTAGAACGGGATCGACTCGATCGGCAGCGGTGAGGTCAGCTGCAGCTGGCTGCGGACGGTGCGAAGATTCATATCGTTCTCTTCCACCATGTTCAGGATCCGCCCGGTAACCGCGCCCTTCGCTTCTTCGCCGCCCTCTGCGTCCGCATCCTGACGCGTGATCCACTCCGCGTCCTCCAGCCCGCCTTCCATGCGGCCCTTCAGATACAAGGTGCGTACGATATAAATGGCTTTTTTCGTGGCAATGACAAACTGCGGCTCCGCAGTATCGCGGCTCGTCTTAAATGTCCAGCCGCTGTAGAGCACGCCATGGTAATTCTCCAACGCGTCCTTCTCGGGTTCACTGAAAAGCGGAACCGGCATGTAGGTACGCTCGAGCGAGCGATAGATCTTGTAGCACCACTGCGTGTTCTCGTCCATCTTTCCCACTTCCTCGCGGAAGCCTTCATAGAACGGGGTGCGGTGGTATTCGGCGATCTTCTCCGCATGATCCTTCGCGCGGCGCACACCGAACCATCCCGCCGCAGCGCCTCCGCCAAGCGACAGCACGCAAAGCACGATCCAGAACACGGTGCCTGCCACCGAACCTTCGGCCGTGAGCGGCTTATGTGCGATCGCAAAAATGATCATGAAGACGACCCAGACTGTCAGGAACACGCCGCCTCCGAAAATCAGGCCGTAGCGGATCATCAGATCGCGCCCCGTCTTCTTTTCCTGTGCGAGTAGTTTTTCCTCCTCCGCCTTTCTTTGCGCATCCTCTGACTGCATCACGGCCACTCCCGAGGGCGCTTCCGCGGTATCCTCGGTCTCACCGACTGCAGCCTTCGGTTCAACTGCAGCCGCAGGTGCAGCCGCAGGTGCTGCCGCAGGTTCTGCCGCAGGAACTGCAGCGGGAGAGCCTTTCGCACTCGCTTCTACCGCCTGCGGGATCGCTCCTTCAGGCAGGTTTTCATCGGCCTCTCCGCCGGGCACAGCCTCCACAGCCTCTCCGTCCTCCGGGGTGCTTTCGGTAAATGTTACCCCCGTCACCGAGATCGGCGCCGTGCTTTGCGCAGGCTCATAGGCAGCCATGCTGCGCGCGGCCTCGGCTTTCTCAGCCTCTCCGCGCTCCTCAGCTTCATCATTGGTATCATCCGCGGGGACAAAGCCGGCCTCGATCGCTTTTTGCTTCCACTCCTCGGCCTTTTCCGGATCCTTCTCCACGCCAAGGCCCATCTCATAGCACTGACCGAGCCAGTACATGGCCTCTTCGTCATTTTCCGCAGCCGCCATCTCATAGTAGCGGATCGCCAGACGCATGTCGCGCGGCGGGTAAGGCGCATACTGCCCGCTCATGTACAGCACGCCGAGCAGCTTGATCGATTCGATGCTGCCCTTGTCCGCGGCTTCCTTCAGGAACATCAGCGCCTCTTCATGCAGGCTTTCCGATTTCGACCGGTAATCCTCGATCGCCTTGTAATAGAGCGCCTGCTTCTCTAATTCTTCACTGTTCATACAATATCCTCAATGTTGGTATGTGGGTCGGAGAGCCGGGAATTCTGGTAGGTTCCCTCCTCACTCACGTCGCGGCCGAACCATTCCGGAGCGCGGAAAGCGCGCATCGCTTCCTCCGACGGGAATTCCACCTCGACTAATTTCAGCCCGGCAAGTTCACCCGAAAACTCATCCACCTCCGCGGTCAGCCCGCCCTCAAGCGGTACCAGATAGCGGCGCTTCTCGATCGTGCGTCCTTCTGCTTTGGAAAGCAGATGCAGGTATTCGAGACGGTTAAGATCGAGTTCATACTCCTCCCGCATCGAAAGGCCGCGGCCCTTCAGCGTCAGAATGAACGTTTCACGCCCGTCCTGCACGATGTGACGAACGCGGATCACCGGCGAGCGGCTGATATAGCTCTGCGCCATCTCCTTATACGGGCATGCTTTCACCCACTCGGGAATCTCCTTCAGCAAATATTTACGTTCGATCTCCATCTCGCCCTCCGCTTAACACTTCTCTTCAAGCAGTCTCAGGTTCCGTCTCAGTACCTCCGGCCCGCGCCAGGTAAACGCCCGGTCCGGGTATTTTTTCTCAAACGCTTTTCTTGACAATCCTTCCAGATCTTCCAGACTCAGCGAGTCGATCCGGTTTTCGGTAAACTCATGGATCGGTGAAACCATCGCCCCGCGGTTCATCGGACAGACCTTCTGGCACACATCGCAGCCGAAGATCATGGATTCCTTCAGTAAGATCTCTTTCTCGAAAGGCTCGAGTTCGCCTTTTTTCTGCGTGATCCCGCTCAGGCACCGCTCCGGGTAAAACTCTCCGTTTGCGCCCATCGCGCCGCCCGGGCAAGCTCTTACGCAAGCCCCGCAGTCAAGACAGGCGATCCCGTTCGTAAACGCAGCCGCCTCATCCGGCTCGATCGGGGCATTGAGCGTCAGATAGCCGACGAAAAAGTACGTACCGTAGCGCTCATTGATCATCATCTGGCTGCGCCCGATCACGCCGAGCCCCGCCCGAAGGACGAGATACCGATCCCGAAACGGTCCGGTATCCGCGTACGCTTTCGCGATCAGCTCATCCCCAAGCACTTTTCCTGCCGCTTCCTTAACGCTCTCAAGGTAAGCCGGCACGACCTTATGGTAGTCCCGCCCACGGCAGTACATCGAAAGGTTTCCCTCCGAAGTGCCCGCGTAATACGGAAAAAGGACCACCAGAATGGCGCGGACACGATCGGAAGCCTCCTCTTCATCCGGCGCCAGAAACCGGAACGAATCCAGTCCTTTTTCTTTAAGCGCCAGACACATCGCCTCTTTGGCAAGACGAAGATCTTCCACCGTCCACTCCACCGGTCGTCCTCCTTTTTTCTCCGCTTATTTCCCGGATTCTTCGGATACGCCGAGCACTTCGTTCAGCACGGAATCAAACGATTCGACCGCCGGCGTCAGCATCTGAATTTCCGTCTGAAGCGCGCCGATCCGCTCGATATCCGTTTCGCTCAGTCCTCCGTCAAGTTCCTTGCCGGCCAGCGTATACAGCTCGATCGCATCATTGATCATGTTGATGATGCTGCTGACATGCTGCTGGAGCAAGACCTGCTGTGTCCGGTATTCTTCCGGTGCCTCGGTGTTTCCGATCTTGCGGTAGCTTTCGATCAGCTGTCCGCTCAAGGTCTGCACCTTTGACATTGCCTCATTGTAGGCCGTCAGGTCGCCGACTTTGATTGCCGCCATCGCGTCGCTGACTGCCGCCTCGAGATCATCATCCTTCTGGACGATCTCTTCGATATAGGTATTAAGCGTGGTTCTGTACTGAGTCACCTTGTTCTTTTTTCCGCAGCCCGTCAGACAAAGGACAAGCATGGAAAGGACAAGGCAGACCGCCACGGCTCTCTTCAGGTTTTTCATGAGCGTCCCCTTTCGGTTTTCGATCTATCTGATCTATTATACTCCCAAGCGCGCTTAATTACAAGATTTCATTCACCGCCGCAGCGATCTGCCTGCGGTACGGCTGCGTCTGCACGCCATGGTAATGATCAAACGCAAGACGGTTCGTCAGCAGCACGCACCCGATCCCCTTGGCATCATTGATGTAAATGCTCGTTCCGGTAAAGCCCGTATGGCCGCAGCCACCCGGATACAGCCCCTCATCGATCTGGAATCCAAGGCCGCGTCCGCTCTCCTGCTCGGTCATGGCGCGCTTAAGAAGCGCCGAATCCGTTGTCATATAGTACCGGCACAGCCGCTCATACGCATCCGCGTTGGCCGTGATCCCGGCGTGCCCTGCCACATCCTTCAGAAAATAGTGCGCGTTGCCGTCGTTGCAGCCGATGACCGGCTTATCCTGGCTCCGCCACCCGTCAAACGTCAGGCCGCGTTCCGCAACCATCTCTTCTTCAATATCGTTTCCCCAACAGGAAGGCGCGATGTTGCCGCCAAAGCTCGGATCCGCCTCGGCCTTATACTGCATGCGCGTTGCCCCAAGCTTATCCCGAAACTCCAGCACGCAGTCCTCGAGCGCTTTTCCCTTCACCCGGCTGATGACCATGCCAAGCAGCATGAAGTTCATGTCGGAGTATTCCATTCCGTCCACGATCTTCGTGTCACCGATGAATGATTCGAAAACATCAAAATAGTCTTTTCCGCACTGCACATAGAACGGATACCAATCCAAAATGCCGGACGTGTGCGTCTGGAGCTGGTAGAGCGTGACGCTGCGCAGCCGCTCGTAGAGCCTCGGGCGGGACTTGATCTCGGTCAGGACCTCCGGGATCCGCGTCTCAAGCCTGAGCTCGCCCGCATCCATCAGGTCCATGATCTGCGTTGCGGTTGCGATCTTGGTGCACGAAGCCATGTCGTATGCTGTGTCCGTGTTGACCGTCTGCAGCGTGCCATCCGGCAGCAGATTGCTTCCGTAAGCGGCTCGGTAAAGCGTTTTCTCCCGGTCAAAAACGGATACGACGGCCGACGGGAAAGCCCGCTCCTTGATAAACTCCTCAGTGATCCGATCGATTTTGGAAAAATCCATGGAAATATGCTCCTTACCAATATAGTGATTACGGCAGCGGCCAGTGAAGGATATCTGCGAGGTCTGCGAAGCTCAGTGCAGTTATCTTCTCGTGCTCCCCAAAGACGCTGATGGCATAGCAATAGTCATCATCAAACGCCAGCTCATGCAGACTGCACGGTCTCGGGTCCTTGCTGCGCAGCAGGCTCGCGTCTCCGTCCCGCTCTTCCGGAGGCTGGACGCAAAACGTATCAAGCTTCTCCGCCAAGCCGCGTCCGGTAGCCTTGATATAGCTTTCCTTCAGTGTCCAAAGCCGGAAAAACCGCTCCCGTTTCTCCGCTTCATCGGCGGCGCGAGCGATGAACGCTTTCTCTTCTTCACAGAAAAAGTGAGCCGCCACCTTCTGGGATGCCACGGTGTCGCGGATCTGCTCCACATCGCAGCCCACTTCATGGTCGGACAAAACGAGCATCGCTCGGCTCCCAGAGTGGGACAGGTTGAAATACAGATCATCCCGGCCCTTAAAATACGGTTTTCCGTACTTTGAAATTTCGGTCTCCGCCCGGTCAAGCCCGAGTGGAATAAGCGCCGTATCAAGCAACGCTCCCGCCCCCAGACTCCGAATGCGCCCCTCCGCGATACGCAGGACTTTCTCTTTCCGGTCATACGGCACACGCATGAGCCACCTTTTGAAGATCTCAGGATCTTCCAGTGGTGTAGTGTCCGCGATCCATACTTTCAGCATACACGCTCCATTTTGCAAAGGATGACTCGCCCGTTTGCGGTGGGCGAGCCCCCTTCTGTACTTTCATCAAATGAACGACGATCCGCCCGTGACGATCCAGCAGGCCAGCATGGCCACGGTCATCGCGCCGGTGTAAACATTGCCGGTGCGCCGGTAGGCGTAGGTGCACCACAGACTGAAGAAGAACACCTGCGGCACGAACAGGATCAACAGCGACATGAACGGGCCGCCGAAGGTCGAGCCGAACAGCACGTCCGCGCCGGGCCCGATGCCCATGAAGAACGGCACGTACTCGAGCAGCGTGATAAGGATCAAGCCGCCGGCCATGGCCAGCAGGTTTCTCCACCAGCTCGACAAAAAGCCCTTCCAGCCAACAACGTAGGTGGCTTTCGTGCGCATGCCTGCCATGATCTTCGAGTTGTTCAGGATGTAGAACAGGAGGAAGATCGGCAGGTAGACAAAGAACTGGCCGAGCCTCAGCAGGTTGAAGGACTTGAAGAACGGCCAGATAATACGCAGGTCAAGGTCGAACAGAACCTTCGTCAGCGTTGTCATCGCGTAGACGATCGCCACAAGGATCACCACCAGCAGCAGGCTTCTAAACAGCAGGCTCCACTCAAGCTTTGCACCCTTTTTCGGCGAGCTGAGGCCGATCGTGTTCCAGTCGTAGACTTTCTTTTTCTTCTTCGCCCCGTTTTTCGCGATGAGCGTTGTCACGATCATCACGATGATCAGGAACAGGTACCAGCTCAGGAAACCGTTGCCGACCGTCATCCTGAAAATGCCCTCCGGCAGCGGCAGCAGACCATGTCCGAGCTGGGTCATGAACGGGAACGAGAGACCGGAGATCAGGACCGTAATGATGAGGCCCTTCCACCAGCCCTTGTTCGTCTGTGCTGTTTCCATCGCGGGCTTGCCGACCACGACCTTGCCGAAGAACTTCGTCTTCAGCAGCAGCTCGAGCGCCGGAACAAGCGCAAACAACGTCAGCAGCATTGCCGCGAGCGTCAGGGACTCCTTCGTCCCGGCCGTATGATTATCGTAGGAAACCTGCGCCGCGTCAAGTCCGATCGAATTGTCAAACCACTCCATCGAGACCGTCAGGCCACGGTCGGACATCGGAACCAGGCGATGGTTCGTGTAGAGCAGCTCGTAGCGTCTTGCCGAACCGTCCGCAAAACTGCCGTACGTGGTATCCCAGGCCGCCTTGTCCGGAGTCGTTCCGAGGAATGCGCACCGAAGGTCACTCTTCAAAAGCTCCTCCGTGACGTTCAGCTTATAGTCACGGAAATAGCTGAATTCCTCATATTTTGCCTGCAGGATCAGGACGTTGTTAAAGTGGATCTTCTCCGAATCGTAGACATCGTCCGTGAAGACCTCGCCGCACTGCAGCACCACGGCCCGAGGCGCGATGCTCTTGCCCTCCTCGTTCACCGCCTCCGCGTAAGCCGCCGCGACCGACCAGCTCGCCCAGGTTCCCATCGAGTGGCCGCTCACCGCCATGCGCGTCTCATCCACATTCGGCATGTCCGCCAGTACCGCATAGGCTGCGATACCGCCGCAGGACGAATCCGTCAGCACGTTGCCGTCCGAGTCGGTCGTGTAATGTTCATTAAAGAAGGACAGGTTCGAGAAGTTCATCATGATCCGGTAGCGCGTCTGCCCGCCGATCGAAACGAACGTCCCGTCCGCCTCACTGTCAAGACCGTAGTTCACGGTCACTTTGTGGTTCACATAGCCACGCTTCAAGAGACCAACGGTCGTGTAGCCGTGTCCATACTCATCGAGTGACATGACCACCACGCCGCGTCTGGCAAGCTCAATAGCAAAAGAAGCGGAGGTCTCGCGATCGTTCTGATAGCCGTGCAGCATCAGAACGGCTGACGCAGGGGTGGCTTCGGTCGCGTTTTCAGGGGTATAGAGCTTGTAGGTCATTACACCGTCTTCGGTCTCGATCGTGCCGGTAGAAATCTTGACGCGCCCGCCGTCGGTCTGGATCCGGTTTGCGAATGTCATCAAGACCATCGCGCACACCAGAAAAGCGCAAAACAAGATCCACCATTTCCTTGTGTCAGCTTTCATAGGACTCTCCTTTCTAGTCTTCAACTCTCTTTATTGTCTGAAATTACCCATACCTAAATCGCTTAGGAGGGGAATGCTTTCTAAGAATTAAGCTAACACGAACAAAGCTTTTTTTCAATATGATATGTGGCGGATTTCCGGTTTTGAGGCGCACCCGCCTGTTCGAGAACTGTTTAAGGCATATTGAATTACTGTTTCATATCACTTTTCGCAATTCATTTTTTTGGTATGGTGGTTTAAGTGATTCCTCCTGATTTCACCACATCTTCCCATCAAATCACACTCATTCTCTCATTTTCGCGAGTCAAGCCAAAAAAAAAGCCCCTCCGAGGTTCTGCCTTCGGAGGGGCAATGATAGAGGAACACGAGGTTCCATCATGGACTGAAATGAACTTAGTGTTTTATTGCCGGGGAACCGCCTTGAGATAGCTGCGGCTGTGCAGCCTGCGGCATATTCGCCGGCTGCATTCCCTGCATTCCCTGCGGCTGAGTTGCCTGAGGTCTCACTCCCTGCTGCGGCTGCACCATCTGCTGCTGCGGTATCACCGTCTGCCCTTGGGGCAGCGGCACACTTCCGGCGATCGGGAAGCGGAGGATGGCCTTGAACAGGTCGCCATCGATGATGAGGTTCAAATTGCCACCCTGCAGCTCGGTCAGGCTGCGCGCGATCGAGAGGCCGAGGCCGTTGCCCTCGGTGTGACGCGACTCGTCGCCGCGGACAAAGCGCTCCATCAGCTCCTCGGCGCTGATGTTCAGCGCTTCGCGGGAAGTGTTTTTAAAGGTAAACAGTACGTTGTTGTTGAACCGGGAGAGTGTCAGATAGACGCGGGTGCCGGGCTGTGCGTACTTGCAGATGTTGCTCATCAGGTTGTCGAACACGCGCCACATGCGGCGGCCGTCCGCCATGATCGGCATCGGCACATCCTCGCACTGAGTCACAAGCGTCAGGTTCTGCGCCTGCAGGCGCTCTTCATATTCGCCGGCAGCCTGCTCCACGAAAGTCGCCGCTTCGCACTGCGTCAGCACCACTTCCAGGTTTCCGGTCGATGCGCGCGAAGCCTCGACAAGGTCTTCGATCAGGCGCTTCAGTCTCGCGGACTGCCTTGTCAGCACCTCCGCGTATTCCTTGATGTTTTCGTTGTCCGTCTCCTCTTTGGAGATCAGATCCGCATAATTGATAATGGAGGTCAGCGGCGTTTTGATATCGTGCGACACATTCGTGATGAGCTCGGTCTTCATGCGTTCCGATTTCATCTGCTGCTCGACGGCCCGCTGCATGCCGACACTGATCGAATTCAGATCCTCACCATGCTGCTTCAGATCGGAATACCACATATTCTTCGTATCCACCTTGTAGGACAGGTCGCCCGCAGCCATCCGCTTGCCGGCTTCCTGCAGCTTCTTCATCCAGAAAACACCCATGATGATAAGGACAAACAGCACGATCCGCTCCAGCACCATCGAGACAACTACCATCCCGGGCTGGAATCGGATGCCGAGGTAAACGATCATTTCAAACAGCCAGAAGATTCCCAGCGTCAGCACCGCTTTCCATGTCAGCGGAAGGGTTTTAAACAGCTGCGAGATCCCTCGGAAGATGCGGTAGATCAGTGTATTTTTGAACAGCGTTTTAGCCTTGATCCTTGCCGCGATGTCCATGCAGAAGCCAAGCAGCAGGTGTACCCAGAGGATCACAAGTGCGATTGATGCAATAAACCCGACCCCCTCATCCAGTACAAGATAAGCAATGAAAGCCCCGAAAAGGATGACACCAAGCAACACATCCAGCGGCACGCGAGCGATCGGTCCAAGATGGATCTCCTCATCCTCGCGGCGCTTGCCCGTGACGCACATCAAGGCGATGAACGCCACCAAGCCCAGCACAAAGGCTGCAGCGGCAACGATCACGATGCGGTAACGCATCGCATAGGCGATATGGACGATCTCACGGATCAGGTAGACGCGGTCAATGACCTGGACCGATTCATCCACATAGGCTTCAACCGTATAGATTTCGGCTAACGTACAATTATAGTATTCGCTGCCCGGAGCGAGTGTCTGTACCTCTTGTTCACTGAGCTCGAGCAGATCGATCCATCCGTCCTCCGCATTATGATACACCCCTTTGGCGTAATAATACGTGTAGGCCAGGTTAGCCATTTTCGCCTGCACACCGTTAAAATGGTTGCTCGACACCTCGGTTGAGCCAACAATGTGTGCGATCGAGATCCGATAGCGAAGCGAAGTCCCTCCGTCTTCCGTTGAAGGCAATTCATCACCGTACACATACGGCAGCAGTTTGCGCTGAACCTGCTCCCTTGCATAGAAGTCGATCATATCCTTCTGCAGCGCTTCCTCTGAAGAACTGTAGAAATCCGACGACCAGTTTGCCATCACATACACACCGATGGCCGAGCCGATCACCGCATAAAAACAAACAATAACGGTCAAAAACAGGATCACTTTCCCGCCGATCGTTCTCCAAAATCGCTTCATTTCAGCCTCCCAAGGCATACGGTCCCGCCTACTGACAGCCTGCGCCTGCCTTTTTATGCTTTTCCGTTTTCAAACACATATCCCTGCCCGAAGACCACCTTCAGATACCGCGGCACAGCCGGATCATATTCGATCTTCTCTCTCAGATGACGAATATGCACGGCTACTGCGTTATCCGAACCGAGCGGTTTTTCCTTCCAGACAAGACGATAGATCTCCTTCGGCGCATACACCTTGCCCGGGTTGGTCATCAACAGCTTCAGGATATCGTACTCCTTCGGCGTAAGCGCAACCTCTTCCCCGTCAAGATGGACCGTCTTCGACTTATCATCCATCTCGATCCCGCCGATCCGGATCACCTCGTCCGAAGGCTGACCGCTGCCAAGCTGCAGATAACGTCTCAGCTGCGACTTTACGCGCGCAGCCACTTCGAGTGGGTTAAAGGGTTTGGTAATGTAATCATCCGCCCCGACGTTCAGCCCGAGGATCTTGTCTCCGTCCTCGCTCTTGGCTGTCAGCAAAATCACCGGCACATTGCTCACCTCGCGAATGCGAACCATCGCCGTGATCCCGTCCATGACCGGCATCATGATATCCAAAAGCACCAGATGGATCTCTTCGCGCTGCACGATCTCCAGCGCTTCCTGACCGTTGCTTGCCGTAAAAATGGTGTACGACGGATCGTTCAGGTAGATCTTGAGTGCGTTAACGATATCTCTCTCATCGTCACAGATCAGCAGATTATACATGGCATCCCCCTGTCTGCCGGATGAGCCGAACATTTTGCCCGTTCCGCCTTCACCCGGCCTGATAATTGTATTATACGTAGTGCTGAATTAAGAAGAAACAAGAAAGCTTCTTTAGAAATGATTAAGATAGACGTTTTTCCAGACTGTACGGGTCGCGGCCCTCTTTGAAGATCGTCATCATCTCGTTGGTGAGGCTGAACTCATCGGGCTGCAGCACGATGTCCTCGCGCTTCGTCCACTCCGCTTTTTTGAGCTCATTTGCCTCCATGTGGATCGTCCGGTCCCCATCGGCCTCACAGAAATAGCCTGCCAGAATGTCCGCGGCCATGCCCCAGGGCTGGCTTTTGTAGTAGCGGATGTTTTTCACCTTCAGGCCGATCTCTTCCATGACCTCGCGCTCGACCGTCTCTTCAAAGGTCTCACCGATCTCCGTAAACCCGGCCACGAGTGCATTGTAGCTGATGCTGCGGCCGGCGTACTGCGTCAGGACGATCTCGTCCCCGCTCACGACCGCCACGATCACGGCCGGGTTGATACGCGGATAGACGACCTTCCCGCAGCGAGGACAAACCAGCGCCCGCTCGGTCTTGCTGTCCTCCATCTCCGCACGGCAACGCCCGCAGTAACGGTTGTCCTTATACCACCCGTCCAGATGATAGGCGGTGTAAAGCAGGAACATCCACTCCTTCGGGAGGGTCTTATGATAGCGAAGCTCGTTCATCTCGACAAAACGAAACCCGTCCGGCGCGGTATAGCCGTTGCTGGTATAAACCGCCTCGGCATAGTCCTTCTCATCCATCTTAAACAGCCACCGAAGCGAGACTGCACCGGCCTGCGCGGCCATAGAAAAGTCCTTGACGAGCGGCAAAGAGAACGTTGATCCGCCACTGCCGGTGCTCTCGTCTTCCTTCACGAGCACTCTTCGCCCGTTGAAGCAAAAGACTTCGACCTCATCATGCAGCTCCCGCCCCGGCTCAAAATGGTTCCAAAACCGATGCGGT
>ONYR01000012.1 GCA_900322165.1 uncultured Eubacteriales bacterium | reverse complement strand
GTCGAAGGAAGCGGTCCTGAAAATGAAGGAGTACCTGGCGGCAAACGGTCTTCAGGCAGATCCGGAAAAGGAAGGCGCGCAGGCGGATTATGAGTTCTACGCGAGCGATTCCATCGACCATATGCGCGAGTTCGGCGAACGCGTCGTTGGGCTTGAGGGACTGAAGGTCGAGAAGATCAACATCGAGAAATACTGATGGAACAAGAGAGACAGACCCTTCACATTGAAAGCCATGCGGGCGGAGAGATCATCCGGACATCGGTCCAGGCGAGGGCCACGTTCACGCCGAATCATGCCCGCTGGATCTACACGGAAAAGCTGAGCGAGGACGAGGCGCCCGTGGCCGAGACGCTTGAGGCTGAGCTCGATGAAGAGGGCCGTGTCATCCGCGCGCATATGAAGCGTGTGGGCGGTTTTACCCTTCACTTCGAAGAAGGCCGGGAGTGGAAAAGCGAGATGCGGACACCGGCCGGCCGGCTTGAGGTACAAATTCAAACGACACGGCTGACGGGCCGTGCCAATAAGAACACGATCGATTTATCGATCGCCTATCGGCTTTTCCTCGGAGGAGAAGAGAGCGGGAGTGTTGAGATCCGGTATCAGTCGGAACCGCTTGAAGATAGGAAAGAGTGAGTGATGTGATTGGCTGAAAGGCTGAGAAGCATCAGACAGGAGCAAGATTATGAGACTGAAGCTGGCCCTTTTGGCGGCCAAGTTTACTGCGTTTATGCTGAAGGTGTTCGGCAGACTGCTGCACTTCAACGGAACGTTTTTTCCGGGAAAAGTCGCGCTGAAGATCTGCCCGGATTTTCTGAAGCGCGTTGCTAAGCCGAAAACCGTGATTGCGGTGACCGGAACCGACGGAAAAACCACCACCTGCAATCTGCTTTCGGACGCGCTGGAGAAGTGCGGCATGAAGGTGCTGAACAACCGGTTCGGTTCAAATGTGTACGAAGGCGTTGTCGCAGCGTTTTTGAGCGGAGCGACCTTGTCAAACCGCTGCCCGTATGACATCGCCGTGATCGAGATCGATGAGCGGAGCTCGCACAAGATCTATCCGTCCCTGAAACCGGATTATCTTGTCGTGACGAACCTGTTCCGCGACTCAATGAAACGCAATGCGCATCCGGAGTTTATTTACAACTTTATCGACAAGGCCATGCCCGAAGGCTGCACCTTGATCCAGAACGCGGATGACAGCATTTCGATGCGCCTTGGCGAGGGCCACAAAAAGGTCTATTTCGGAATCGACAAGCTTCCAAGTGACCATGAGGCCGAGTTCAACATCATCAACGATGCGCGTATCTGCCCGAAGTGCCATCACAAGCTGAGCTACGATGTCGTCCGCTACCATCATGTCGGCCGCGTCCACTGCGATCATTGCGGGTTTAAGACGCCGGAGCCGGACTATGAGGTGACCCGGATCGACTGGGAGGGCGGTGTGATGAACGTCCGCCACAATGGAGAGAATATGGTTTATCCGCTCATCTCCGACACGATCCACAATACCTACAACGAACTGACCGTTATCACGATGATGTCCGAACTGGGGATCGACGCGGAGAAGATCCGCGAGACCGTCGGAAGCCTCGAGGTCACGAAGACCCGCTACAACCATATCAAAGTCGGTGATGTCGACCTTGTCACCTCGATCGCCAAGGGACAGAACGCGGTCGCCTGTTCGATCGTGTTCAACTATGTTGCGTCGAAGCCGGGCCGGAAAGAGATCCTGCTGCTGATCGAGGATCACGGAGACAACCAGCATTCCTACGAGAATACAGCCTGGCTGTATGACTGTGATTTTGAATTCCTGAACGATGAAAAGATCGAGCGGATCGTGATCGGAGGCAAGTTCAGCCCGGATATCGCGCTTCGTCTGCGTCTGGCCGGCGTGCCCGCGGAGAAGATCTTTACGGAGCTCGATCCGATGGAGACCGCGAAGGATCTCTCCTACGAGAAGGATAAGACCGTGTACCTGCTTTACGATATCTACCAGCAGGTGACGACGGACGCGGTCGTGAAGAGGATCACGGAGATCGCGAAGGCAGGGCAGAAGGGAGGCAGCCATGGTGAAAGTTGAAGTGCTCTTTCCGGAAGCAGC
>ONYR01000250.1 GCA_900322165.1 uncultured Eubacteriales bacterium | reverse complement strand
GCTTACATCATCGATGCAACGGCCGCGCCGGTCTGCATCATTGCCCCGGTTTCTTCCTGGGCGGTGGCTGTCGCTTCTTATCTGAGTGAAACCAACGGCTTCAACGCGTTTCTTTCCACGATTCCGTACAACCTGTATGCGCTTCTGACCATCATCATGGTGGTGTTCATCTGTGTATCCGGCAAGGACTTCGGCAAGATGAAGCAGGCCGAAGAGCGGGCGGAGAAGGAAGGCAACGCGGCCGCGTCTTCCGAAGCGAAAAAGACGGAAGGCTCCGCGAAGGGCAAGGTCTGTGACCTGGTGCTTCCGATCGTTACCCTGATTATTTGTGCGATCCTCGGCATGGCGTATGTCGGCGGTTTCTTCGAGGGCGTTCCGTTCTCCGAAGCGATCGGTGCCAACCCGACCGGCGGTCTGTCGCTCGGTGCGTTCGCGGCGCTTGTTGTCGCGTTCTTCCTGTACATTCCGCGTAAGATCATGCGCCCGAAAGAGTTCGTCGAATCGATCGTCGGCGGTATCGGCAGCATCATCCCGCCGATGCTGATCCTGATCCTCTCCTGGACGCTGGGCGGTGTCTGCCGCGAGATGATCGGAACCGGCGAGTTCATTTCCGGTTTTGTCAGCGCGTCGAATCTTCCGTTCGGACTGCTTCCGTTTATCATCTTCGTGATCGCGGCCGTGATGTCCTTCTCCATGGGTACTTCCTGGGGAACGTTCGGCATGCTGATCCCGATCGTCACGATGATCTGTGCGGCAAGCGGCGGAAGCGAAATCCTGATTCCGGCCCTTGGCGCAACGCTGGCCGGCTCGGTATACGGTGACCATTGCTCGCCGATCTCCGATACGACGATCCTGGCTTCGACCGGTGCGGAATGCCAGCATATCAAACATGTTGAAACGCAGATCCCGTACGCAACGCTGGTTGCGATCGTCTGCGCCATCGGATACCTGATCATCGGATTTACGAAGATGCCGTGGATCGGCCTTGGCGTTGGAGTGGTGCTTCTTATCGGAGCCTTGCTGATCCTCAACCGGCGCTCCGTGAAAGAGAAAAAAGCATAAGAAGAAACAAGTATAAAAAAGAAAGGATGTGAACCGTGAGCGATCATGATTCACATCCTTTTTTTGTTTCGCGGGGATTCGATGAAGCTGGGTCCCGTCAAAAACCAAGGTAGACAAACAAAGAAAAACAGGCTATGATAAGGCGTCTGTGACTAAACGAAAAGAGGAATTGGTGTATGATTCTCAATCCGATCCTGCCCGGCTTTCATTCCGACCCTTGCCTGTGCGCAAGAGGCGATGACTATTATCTGGCCTGCTCGACGTTTGAATGGTTTCCGGGGATCCCGGTGTATCATTCAAAGGATCTGAAGCACTGGGAGCTGCAGACCCATCTGCTGCGCGATGCCGAGGAGCTTTCGCTGCGCGGTCTTCCGTCCGCGAAAGGAATCTGGGCTCCGTGTCTGAGCTGGTGCGAGGAGGATCAGCATTTTTACCTCGTCTACGGGGTGATGCGCTCGATGAACGCACGCTTTTTTGACGTAGACAACTATGTCATCAGCGCGCCTGAGATCGAGGGGCCTTGGTCGAAGCCTGTCTACCTGCATTCGGCCGGTTTTGATGCTTCGATGTTTCATGATGATGACGGCCGAAAGTGGATCGTTTCGCTCGAGTGGGAAACGAGGGACGATCGGCGTAAGCCGGGCGGGATCTGCCTGGTGGAGTATGATCCGGCGGCAAAACAGATCGTCGGCTATCCGAAGCGGATCTCGATGGGGGCGACGATGCGCGGGTGCGTGGAAGGCCCGCATCTGTACAAGAAAAACGGATATTACTACCTGCTGTGCGCGGAAGGCGGAACCGGCTATTATCATTCGGTGACTTTGAGCCGGGCCAAAGATGTTTTCGGGCCTTATGAATCCTGCCCGCATAATCCGATCCTTACCTCGGCGCAGGAGAACCGGGATGAGAGTGCGGACACGGATCATCTGAAACCGCGCTATTACAATCCCAAGGCACCGCTTCAGAAAGCGGGCCACGGCAGTCTGGCGGAAACGCCGGCGGGAGAGGTCTTCATGGCCTTCCATTGTTCCCGTCCTTTCGTGCCGGAGCTGTGCTGCACACTCGGAAGAGAAGCGGCGATCCAAAAAATGGAATGGACTCAGGACGGCTGGCTGCAGATGGCAGGCGGCGGGAATCTTGTCAAAGCCGAGAGCGAAGAGGCTTCGCTGCCGGTCTATGAAGCCAAGGTACTGAGCGGGTTTGACGCTTTTGATGACAAGCAGCTTCGCGCGGATTATTACGCACCGCGCATTGATCCTCGGTCTTTTGCTGAACTGAAAAGCCGCAGAGGATGGGTTCGGATCCGCGGACAGGAGTCGCTGAGCTCGACAAACCGGGTAAGTCTGCTGGCACGGAAGCTGACCTGTGTCCATGCTGAGGTTATGACGTTGATGCAGTATGAACCGGACGTTTACCAGCACAGCGCGGGTCTGGTATTGTATTATGACAGTATGAACTATGTGTGGCTTAGAAAAACCTTCAGCGAAGAACAAGGCTGCGCGGTGCTTAGCGTGCAGGAGGTCGATCGCGGCACAAAGAATGATCATCGTGAATGGGAAACACCGGCCCCGAGTGGATCCGTCTGGCTGAAGCTGAAGATCGAAGGAAAGCGTTTTGGGTTCAGCTGGTCCGCTGACGGGAAGGTTTGGAATGCGATCGGGCCTGATTTTGCAACCTGGCATTTGTCCGATGAGCACAGCGGATACGGTGAGTTTACGGGCACGATGTTCGGCATCGCTGCGGTCGATTCCATGCTGCACAGGAAGACAGCTGATTTTGAGTTTCTCAGCTATCTGCCGCTTGAATAAAAAAATCCCTGCATCACTTTCGATGCAGGGATTTCCTGTATTCGCTGGGGGTTATGCCGTGGATCATGCGGAACCGGCGGGTAAAGTAGTTGGCGTCGGAAAAACCACACTGCTCGGCGATCTCCGTCATGCTCAGGGTCGTTGAACTGAGAAGCGTCAGGGAGCGGCGCACCCTTGTGAGATTGATGTAGTCGGTAACGGTCATGCCGACTTCCTTGTGAAAACGGGTCGAGAGATAGTTTTTGTTGACGGAGTATTTGTCGGAGAGACCTTCGAGACTCAGCGGCTCCATATAGTGAAAGTCGATGAAGTTCAGCAGATCGCGGACAATGCTGGAATAGTGCTCGCGGGAATAGGTCTGAACGAGCAGGCAGTAGTGACGGATCATGCGCGGGACAAGCGCTGAAACCTGAGGTTCGGTTTCAGCCTGCTCGATCTCTCGAATAAACTGTCCGCTCACAGCGTCAATATAGAGTGGATGGACCTGGGCTTGCTGTACCGCTTTACGCATGGCCGTGCTTGCTGCGATGACCATGTCCTTCGCGTTTCTAAGCCTGTCCGGAACGCGCTGGTCTATTTGGAAGCCCATGAAGATGTTTTGATAGTAAAGCGCTTCGGAGATGTCTCCGTGCCGGATGGCATCGAGCATCTTCTGTTCCGCATTGTAGCGCGCCTCGATCGAGGTGTACGGGATGGACGATAAGGAGATGGAGGGCTTTTCCTTGGCGGTTTTGGGCTGATCATGCGTTACGGACAGGATCTCGACATCCGGGTTTGCAAGGTAGCGCGAGAGTAAGGTAGAGAACAGATGCCGCCAGGAAACAACGTCAAAGACGACCGGGATGCGTTTGAAGTACCAGCGAATGGCTTCCATCGCGTTTTCGGAGAGTTCATGCTCACTGAGCAGCCGATGGTAGTCTTTTTCCGTGTAGGGCCGATAAAGGTAAGGGCCTAAGAAGAAATAGACAGAGGATTCCGCGCCGCGTCCCTGAAAGACAAGGTAGTGCAGCCCGAAATCATCACGGTAGTCGATGACCGATTCATCCGGGACCAGCTTCATGATGGAGCCGGCAAAGGAAGCGTAGTCAAAGTTTTCGTACAGCTGATCTCGAAACTGAAAATCCAGAGAGGATGCTTCCAGAGAGGAACAAGGGTTATTGAGAAGCAGGTACTGGACCCTCAGGGCACCGAGTATATCACGCAGGACATCCTGCAGATTCATAACAATCATGTTTGATCCTCGTTTCTTCAGGACAGAGCTTCAGGACAGAGTAATACTATCTCAATACTACCACGATTCGGTTTATAATTCAAGAAAAGAAGAATATTGTGCTAAAAATGCTGAAGGATATCTGTTGGAAAATGTGGCTGTCTTTCTTATACTACGGATAAGTATTTTCAGAGAGAGGAGTCGTTGTTTTGTATATCAAAGGCGTTAATCTCGGCAATTGGCTGGTTTTGGAAAAATGGATGAGTCCTGCGCTGTTTTACGGAACGGATGCGGAGGATGAATATGATCTGCCTCGTGCTCTTTCGAAAGAGGTCTACGAGGCTCGAATCCGGATCCATCGGTCGGAGTACATTTCAGAGGGTGATTTTGTTAGGATCAAGGCCATGGGGCTCAACACAGTCCGTATTCCGGTTCCTTTTTTTGTTTTCGGGGATGTGGAGCCTTACATCGGCTGTGTGGAAGAACTGGATAAAGCGTTTGCCTGGGCCAAGCGCTACGGCTTAAAGATCCTGATCGATCTTCATACCGTGCCCGGAGGGCAGAACGGTTTTGACAACGGAGGGATCAGCGGGGTCTGCAAATGGGCGCAGAAACCGGAGAACGTTGAATTTACGCTTCAGGTGTTGGAGAGGCTTGCAGAGCGCTACGGAAAACATGAAAGCCTTTTCGGGATCCAGCCGGTCAATGAACCGGTGCCGGACTGGCTCTGGGATGTGATGCATGTGCAGGACCGCTACAAGCCGCGTGACTGGAAGATGGCGGAGGGCAGTGCGGGCATTTCGCACGATTTTCTCTGCTGGTTCTACGCGGAAGCGTATTTCCGCATCCGAAAGCATATGCCGGAGGACAAGGCGATCGTGCTTCATGATGCGTTTGACGCAAGAAGCTGGAAGGACTTTATGCGGGAAGACTGTTTCAAGAACGTCTGGCTTGATACCCATCAGTATCTGATGAGCGCGGAGGGCATGGGCTGTCCGCAGACCTTGCCGGGCTATCTGCACTATATTACGGATAACTATTACAGTCTCGTGGAAGAGATGGAAGCGTATTTCCCGATCATCTGCGGAGAATGGTGCCTGTTCAACTCCATGGCGACCGGCCATGATACTCATGGCGGACAGACGGTGCTGAACGGGGAAGAGGGCAGTTCGAAGGAAGTCATGAGCGATGAGGACAAGAAGAGCCTTTATCAGGCGATCGCCGCCGCTCAGCTTGCCGCATGGAAGCGCGGTCACGGGTTCATTTTCTGGAGCTACAAGCTGCTGACCGATACCGTCAATACGAAGGGATGGGTCGGCTGGGATGCCTGGGATCTCGGACGCTGCTACGACTTCGGATGGTTCCCGAAACAGAACTGAGTTTGATAAAGTACAAAGCTCTACCTATCTATATGAATTCAAACAAAGGAGAAGGTCAAATGAAACTGCGCGGTGTTAACCTTGGCAACTGGCTGAGCCTGGAGAAGTGGATGGACGAGGAGCTTTTTTCCGGCTTTGAAGGGGAGGACGAACTGGATCTGTTTACCAAGCTTCCGAAAGAGGAAGCGATGCAGCGGGTGAGGACACATTACGAAACCTTTATCACCGAAGAGGACTTTGCGTTCATGGCAGAGGCCGGAGTGAATTTTGTGCGGATCCCGATCCCTTACTATGTGTTTGGCGAAGAAGACCGGCCGGCATCGATCGATTGCCTGGACCGAGCGTTTGACTGGGCGGAGAAGTACGGGATCAAGATCCTGATCGACCTTCACTCGGTCAGAGGCGGGCAGAACGGATTTGACAACAGCGGAGCCTGCGGTCTGTGCACCTGGCACAAGCATCCGGAATATGTGGAGGAGACGATTGCTCTGCTTGAGCGGATCACACGCCGCTATGCGGATCGCAAGGCGCTTTTCGGCATCGGCCCGATCAATGAGCCGGCCAACGAAAACATCATGGCATTAAACAAGTTCCTTTTCGGAAAGCAGTATCCCGAGCGTGTCGAGGTGTCGGAAGCGGTGCCGGACAGCTTCTTGGAGAAGTTCTATCTGGAGGTCTACCGCCGGATCAAACCGCTCCTTCCGGAAAGCGCTGTGATCGTTCTCTCTGACCAGTTCGACCTTTCGCACTGGGAGCATTTCATGCCGGCCGACGAGTATCCGGGCGTATGGTTCGATGCGCATAAGTATCTGACGTTCTCGGAGGGCATGTTTACCTATACCGGTCTTCCTTCCGGTTATGCTTATCATGCTTCAGAGGAAGATCAGATCCAGGGCGGACTCATCCTGCCGAATTATCTCCGCCTGATCAAAAACGTGTTTGCCAAAGAATTGCTTCAGGCTGCCAAGTACCATCCGGTGCTCGTCGGTGAGTGGTGCCTGATGCAGAACATGGAAGATATCAAGAACGCGAAGGATGACGCAGAGGTCCGGGCCCTGTACCGGCAGCTCGCGGATGCGCATCTTCAGGTCTGGGAACAGGCAGAGGGCGGCGCTTACTGGAGCTATAAGGTTTCGGATGAAGTGCCGGAGGCCTGGAGCTTCAGAAAATGCGTTGAAAACGGCTGGCTGAGCTATAAAGATGAAGTGGAAATTTCACGATGAGAAAATTGTGCTAAAACAAATGAACTAAGTATGTTGGTTTTTTGGTCAATATTTTATAATATTGTACCTACAT
>ONYR01000136.1 GCA_900322165.1 uncultured Eubacteriales bacterium | reverse complement strand
GTCAGTTTCTGATAGCCTTCCCACATGCCGATCGTGCGGCAGCCCTCACGCCTTGGGCAGGGCTCCGCATTCTTTCCGAGACACGCGACCGGAGCCATATCCACCTCCGTTGCGCGCAGGATCTCGCCGACCGTGCAGTCCTTCGGGTCGCGCAGCAGACGGTATCCGCCGCATTTGCCCTTCACGCCTTCGATCAAGCCCAGATCCATCAGCAGTTTCACAATATGTTCCATATATTTCGCAGAGATTCCCTGGCGCTCTGCAATCGTTTTCATTGGGATCAGCGACCCGTTGTAGGATTCCGCCAGATCGATCAGTACTCTGAGCGCATATCGTCCACGTGTAGAAATCATGTGGCGCCCTCCTTTTTCTTCCGAAAGTGAGCCTATTATATCATATTTTTTTCATTTCTTTAACACCATGGGTTGACAACTCCGAATAATTCTGCTATATTCCTACTAACTTGGTGGGAATTACGAGCAAGGTTCCCCTGAGATTACGGAAGAAAGGAGCTTCGGCAATGTCTTTGACGATCAATCGTTCCCTTTGCATGTGCAGGATGTGTTGGACGGACATGGAAATGATGTCCGCTTTTGACATGCCGGAAAAAGGGTGCTTCTTCGTCAAAATGCATGACCAGGACTTTCGAATGTGTCCGTAACTGCCAAGACGATTCATCGGGAGGCCCCTTGAGGCCTCCCGTTTTTCTTTTTCCGCTTCCGATTTTCAAGGACCGCTTCGGTCCCCTTCACCCCACAAGAACCACATAAGGAGAACCAACATGAGTAACCATACCTATCGTTTTGAAACCCTGCAGCTTCACGTCGGACAGGAACAGGCCGATCCGGCTACCGATTCCCGCGCCGTTCCGATCTACCAGACGACTTCCTACGTCTTCCACAGCGCCCAGCATGCGGCCGATCGCTTCGGCCTTCGCGATTCCGGCAACATTTACGGCCGCCTGACCAACTCGACCCAGGGCGTCCTTGAGGAGCGCGTAGCCGCGCTCGAGGGCGGTGTCGCGGCGCTGGCTCTTTCCTCCGGCGCCTCCGCCGTGACCTACTCCATCCTCGCACTCGCAGGAGCCGGAGACCATATTGTCGCGCAGAACACCATCTACGGCGGCAGCTACAACCTCCTGGACCATACGCTTCCGGCCTACGGGATCCAGACCGATTTTGTCAACATTCACGATCTTGCTGCCGTCAAGGCGGCCATCAAAGACAACACCAAGGCACTTTTCATTGAGACCCTTGGCAACCCGAACTCCGACATTCCCGACATCGACGCGCTTGCTGAAATCGCGCACGCGCACAAGATCCCGCTTGTCATCGACAACACGTTCGGCACGCCCTACATGATCCGGCCGATCGAGCACGGCGCCGACATCATCGTCCATTCCGCGACCAAGTTTATCGGCGGCCATGGCACGACGCTCGGCGGCATCATTGTTGACAGCGGGCGCTTTGACTGGAACGCTTCCGGCAAATATCCGCAGCTGACCGAGCCGAATCCGAGCTACCATGGTGTTTCCTTTACCGGAGCAGTCGGCGCGGCGGCTTACGTCACCTACATCCGCGCGATCCTCCTGCGCGATACCGGATCCGCGATCTCCCCGTTCAACGCCTGGCTCCTCCTGCAGGGCCTCGAGACCCTCTCGCTCCGGCTCGACCGTCACAATGAAAACGCGAAAAAGGTCGTGGAATACCTTTCCGCTCATCCGCTCGTTGAAAAGGTGAACCATCCGTCCCTTCCGGATCACCCGGATCATGCGCTCTATGAAGCCTACTTCCCCAACGGCGGCGCTTCGATCTTCACCTTTGATATCAAAGGCGGGCAGAAGGAAGCTTACGCGTTCATCGATGGACTGAAGCTCTTCTCCCTGCTCGCGAATGTAGCGGACGTCAAGAGCCTTGTCATCCATCCGTACGATACGACCCACGCGGAAATGACCCCGGAGCAGCTCGCGGCCGCCGGCATCAAGCAAAACACGATCCGCCTCTCGATCGGCACCGAGCACATCGATGATATCCTCTGGGATCTCGAGCAGGGCTTCAAGGCCGTTGAAGCGCTTTCATAAGAACGCCCTTACCGCCCTTGCCGCACGGCCCGCTTCCCCAGCCAATGCATTCCAAACCGACTCTTCCACTTTGAAAGGAGATAACCATGTCTGACATTAAAAACAGCTCGCTTGAACTCATCGGAAAAACCCCGCTTCTGAAGGCCTCTCGCTACAGTGAGGCGGCCGGCGTCTCGAGCCCCCTGCTTGTTAAGCTCGAATACCTGAATCCGGCCGGCTCGGTCAAAGACCGCATTGCCCTTGCCATGATCGAGGATGCCGAGGCGCGCGGGATCCTCAAGCCCGGCGCGACCATCATCGAGCCCACCAGCGGCAACACCGGAATCGGTCTCGCGGCCGTCGCGGCTGCCAAAGGCTACAAGGCCATCTTCACCCTTCCCGAGACCATGAGCGTGGAGCGCCGCAAGCTCTTGAAGGCCTATGGCGCCGAGCTCGTGCTGACCGAGGGCTCCAAGGGCATGAAGGGCGCGATCGCCAAAGCGGATGAGCTTCAGGCGCAGATCGAAGGCTCTGTCATTCTCGGCCAGTTTGTCAATCCGGCCAACCCGAAGGTACATTATGAAACCACCGGCCCGGAGATCTGGCAGCAGACAGACGGAAATGTGGATATTATTGTCGCAGGCGTCGGCACCGGCGGCACTCTGTCCGGAACCGGGCGCTACCTCAAGGAACAGAACCCCGCGGTTAAGGTCATTGCCGTTGAGCCAGCAACTTCTCCTGTACTCTCCAAAGGAACTGCCGGTCCGCACAAGATCCAGGGTATCGGAGCCGGCTTTGTCCCGGACACGCTCGACACGTCGGTCTACGATGAAGTGATCACGATCGAAAACGAAGAGGCCTTCGAGGAAGGCCGCCGCTTCGCCCTCTCCGAAGGCATTCTCGTGGGCATTTCCTCCGGCGCCGCGCTGAAGGCCGCTTCCCTTCTCGCCGCCAGAGAGGAAAACAAAGGCAAGACAATCGTTGTGATCCTCCCGGATTCCGGCGACCGCTACCTCTCGACCCCGCTGTTCGGAGAATGATCCGCTCCTGCTTTGCCGCGCGTGATCTGAAAGTCGCTGATCCTCCCATAGAAAAAGCCGAAACCGGTTTGTGCCGGCTTCGGCTTTTTTGCGTTTCATTGGTCGTTCTTATTCGTTCGCGTCGTAGTAATCGTCATCGTTCAGGCTGTCTTCCTGCGCCTTTTCCTCCGCCGCGGCCTTCTTTTTCTTCTCGGAGAAGAACCGCTTCAGGATCACGAAGATCAGCAGCCCCGTCACGATCAGGCTTCCGATCGCAGAGACAATGATGATGATCCGGTTGACCTGAGGATCAAACAGGTCGCCCTTGCCGGATTTCTTTTCGCCTTCCATGGTGAAGGTCTGCTCCACGATGAGCTCGAGCGCTTCTGCATCGATCCTGGAGGCATTTTCACCGTTGACAATGATCTTGGTCGAATCATCAAAGTAGAAGCTGTCGCTGTCCATGCGGACCTTCATGCGAAGCACGTAGGACTGCCCCGGCTCGAAGACTGCGCCCTCCGCGAGCACCACGCCCGTCTCTGCGTCGATCCATTCATAGCTTGCGATCGAGCAGATCGAAGAGGCGAGCGCCGGTCCCCCGGGCATCTCCCCGAGCTTCGGCTCCGCCACGATGATCTCCGCGTACGTCACGAGGGAGCGCCATTTCGCGTACAGGATCAGGTCGCTCTCCACGGGTTTTTCAAAATCATACGCTTTTTTCAGCTGCGGATCAGAATACCAGCCGTCGAAAAGGTAGCCCGAATCGACCGGATTGGTCGGTACCGATACCTTTTCTCCGTCCTTGACGGCCTGCTCGGACACCTGATTGCCGTGGCCGTTCATGTCAAACGTGACGGTATGGGTGCCTTCCTCGGGCACCGTAAAGATCAGCTCCGCCAGCAGCAGCGAGTCTTCATATTTTACCAGCGTTGCCGGAAGTCCGCCGTTAAAGACGGCCACCGTCGTCTCGTCGAAATAGTAATCCTTGTCCGTCACCTTCAGCCAGACCTGCAGCTTGTACTGCCTGCCTTCTTCAAAGGCTTCGCCAGTCTTCATCGGCGAGTCACTGTCGATCTTGTTGTGCCAGACGTAGTGATCCACCGTATATTGCTGCGCCGTGACCTTCGGCTCAGCTCCCAGGCTGCCATCCACCGGCAGCTGCACCAAAACGGTCGCGCGGCTGATCTGCTCGATCCACTTCGCGTAGATGACAAGGTCCTTCGTCACCGGTGTATTAAAGTCATAGCCGGTGTAAAACTCCGGATCGCTGAACCAGCCCATGAACATGAATCCGTCGGCTTCCGGTTCGCTCGGGCGCCCCACCAGTCCGCCTTCCTTGACTTCCTGATCCGGTGCCCCGCCATGACCGCCGAGGTCAAACGTGACTTTGTAGATCTTTTCCTTTGTGACCGCCTTCAGCGTGACATCGGCAAACGGCATCGTAAAGATCAGGCTCTCGCCCTTGGACTCCTCCTCCGTCAGCGTGATCCCGGTGGCTTCCCAATGGTCGAAGGCAAAGCCTTCCGCGAGCACTGCCTTTACCGTCACCATGGTTCCGCCCGGCACCGAACTCCCGGACGCGATCTCCTTGTCCGCGGTGTCGCGCGCCTGAGCGTCAGTCAGGGTCAAGGTGAAGCCTTTGATCGTCCAGATCGCGTAGAGCGTTGTGTTTTCAGTGATCGGGGTTGAAAAATCAAACGGGGTGAGGTCGGTTTTGCTCACCGTCCATCCCTTGAACTCATACTGTGCATCGGTCGGGCTCGCCGGCTCAGCGGCGCAGGTTCCGGGTTTAATGCTCTGCGCAGCCGGTGCGCTCTGCCCATGCCCGTTGAGGTCAAAGCTGACCGTCACGGGAGAATTCATCACGGCGCTCAGCGAAACGGCCCCGCTCGGCATGATAAACGTAAAGGTCTCCGCACTCGGATCCGAAAGCGTCACACCGCTCGCTTCCCACTGATAGAAGTACATTCCCTCCGGGACCGTCGCTTTTACGGTCACTCGCGTTCCCTCCGCGACCTCCCCCTCAGTCCCTGAAAACGCATCGCACGTGGCGTTGGACAAGGTCAGGGTGAAGGTCTCCGGGGCTTTTTCGCTCCAGATCGCGTACAAAACCAGGTTCGAGCTGATCGGTGCTGAAAAATCAAAGGCCGCAGACCCGCCCGGGTCCTGAGACCAGTAAACAAAATCGTAATTCTCATCCGTCGGGCTTGCCGGCTCGGAGGCGGTTCCACCCTCCGGAACGCTCTGACTCTCGGGCGCCCCTGTTCCGTGACCGTTTAAGTCGAAGCTCACGGTAAAGGTCTCCTCCGCCCGCGCGGCAAACGGCAGCATCACAAGCTGCAGCACCATCATCAGCGCGGCCGCGAAAAGCAGCCCTCTTCCCCTTTTTCTCATTCCTGTCCTCTTCTGTATCTATTTCCTCGGGATCGCTCCCGTCTTCTTTTATCCATCACGCCCACCCGCACAGCGGGTAATATAATAGGCGTAAGCGTTTTTGGACGCTTACGCCTATTGTATCATAAATTGATAAATGATGACAGAAAAGTTCAAAGGTTTTACCGCTTTGTTAACGGTTTTTCGGTTCTGTTACGGTCTGCGCTTATGCTTGCGGAAACGAAGCACGCGAATCAAAACGACCGCGTCAACCGCGAGTAGTCCACCGGCCGCAACACCGCTCACCGCCAGCAGGGCTCGGCGCCCGCGAAGCGGACGGTCTCCGGACGTTCCTGACTCCCCGCCAGAGCTCGAGCTTTCCTCCGAGCCGCCTTCGGGCTTCGTGCTCGTCTCGGAACTGCTCTCGCTGCTTTCGCTGCTTTCCGGCTTGCTGCTCTCGCTGCTCTCTTCTTTACTGTCTTCGCCGCTCTGTTCACCCTGAACCGGGACCCAGTTTCCGTACAGTACGAGATCACCGGTGACGGGCTTGTTGACATCGTAGGGATTCGTAAAGGCCGGATCTGTGAACCAGCCGACGAACTCATATCCTTCCAGCGGCTCGAGCTCGACTTCTCCCAGCGCCTCCCCTTCCAGCACGATGATGACCCGGCTTCCGGGCTGGTTCGGGTACGGATATAAGGTCACTCCGTAGCGCATCTCATACTTGAACTGCCAGGTTACCCAAAGCTCTCTCTCTCCAGGCACCTCGTCCGGCTCGCAGGCTTTTCCGTTGATCATGACCTGCGTGTCCGGTCCGAAAATGTAGCCCTCATCGAGCGGTGTCAGCCAGAGACTGACCTGGTAGGTCTGCCCGCTCTGAAGCGATCCCGGGAAAAGGTTCCCGTTCTGATCCTTCAGAATGAAATCCTGCAGCCAGACATGGTCCGTGAGTACCTCGATCGAGACCGGCGATTCGCCGTCTTCCACGATGCCGATCGCGACAGCGATCGAGTCGATGATCTCGTTCTCCTCCTCCATGGTAAACCGCATGGCGTAGGTCGCGTTGTACATGGTCTCATCGATCTGGGTCGCCTCATAGAACGAGTTGAAATAGACGCTCGTGTCCTCGTCAAAGGCAAAGTGCAACCCGCCGCCCGGCGAGCGCTCCGTCTCGAGCTCGACGATCACCTGATAGGTCTTGCCGGGCTCAAAGTAGGTAAATGTGTCTCCGCTCTCGGTTAACCAGTAGCTGCTGACAACATTCACATACTCCGTCGCGGAATACGCCTGATCCCGGTAATCATCCGCATAGACGTCATGCCCTGAAAGCGGCCCCTGGGGTGCGGGAACGTGAATATACACACTGTCCCAGCGCCACTTGGCCCACAGGATCATGTTCTGGGTCACTACTCTTGAAAAATCGTACGGCTTTCCGTCTTCCGTGTACCACCCTACAAATTCCGCTCCGCTCTGGGGCTCCGGCACCGCCAATTCGCGCTCGTACAGCTGCTGCCCCGGGCCTACCTCGATCTCGTAGGGCTCGTCATTGCCCGGATAGACCGTGACAATGCTCGGCCCGACTGCCTTTACGCTCTGGAGCGACAGGCTCAGGCACAGCCAGACCCACACGAGAGCACCTAAGAAGGCTGCGATTCTCTTTCCTTGTTTCATTTCTCTGCCTCCGCATAAAAGTACGCCTTGTGTATCCCTATCATACCTTTCGCCCCGTCAGCTTTCGACACCTGAATGGATAATATTTTTTTCTCTCTTTCTATTATTTAAACATATCTTTAACAACCTTCCTTTATAATAGACATGATGAACGCATTTCATCATACGATGCTGACAACCATGCAAAGGAGTGCTGCTATGTTTCATATTCTGGTAGTCGAGGACGATAAGGCGCTGAACCAGTCCGTCTGCTCGTTTTTGAATCAGAACGGGTACGACGCTACGGGATGTCTTAACGCGGACGACGCGTACGATGCGATGTACGGGACGGTGTTTGACCTCATCATCTCCGACATTATGATGCCCGGGATCGATGGGTTTGAGTTTGCCAAGACGGTCCGTTCTCTGAACGCGGACGTTCCGTTCCTGTTTATGACCGCGCGCGATGATTTCCGCTCGATGCAGAAGGGCTACAGCGCCGGCGCCGATGATTACATGACAAAGCCGGTCAACCTCGAGGAGCTTTTGCTGCGGATCGGGGCGCTGCTGCGCCGTGCCAAGATCCAGACAAGCCACCGCCTCGAGATCGGCCGCTTCACGATGGACATCGACGAACACACGGCCACGCTCGGCGATGAGGAGATCGCGCTCACCCTCCGCGAATTCAACATTCTCTACAAGCTGCTGTCCTACCCAAAGAAAACCTTCTCCCGCCAACAGCTCATGGACGAGTTCTGGGACGCGGACACGACAAGCGGCACCCGCACCGTCGACGTCTACATGACCAAGCTCCGCGCCAAGCTCGCGGACTGCGATGATTTCGAGATCCAGACCGTCCACGGTCTTGGATACAAGGCGGTGCTGAAATGAAAAGCCGAGAGCGCCGTCAGAATCTGTTGAACCTCTCGCTGACGTTCTTTTTCATCCTTGTCATGAATTCCTTCGTGATCACGGCTTCGTTCTTCCTGTTCTTCCATTCGATCGATCTTACGGAAGCGCAGATCCGGCAGGCCGCCCCGATCACGTTTCTCAACATCATCTTTCTCAGCCTCCTGTTTCTGGCCGTCCACCTCGTTTACAACCACATTACCGTGACGCGTCCGGTGAGGCGGATCCAAAAGGGACTTGAGCAGATCACCGACGGAGACTTATCCGTCCGGCTCGCCCCGGAGAGCAACAACGCGGCCTTTGACCGGATCATCGGCAGCATCAACCGCATGACAACCGAGCTCTCCTCGGTCCAGACGATTCAGACCGACTTTGTCTCCAACGTCTCCCACGAGATCAAGACTCCGATCGCGATCATCCGCAATTACAGCACGCTGCTGCAGTCGGATCAGCTGAGCGATGAGGACCGCAAGGAATATGCCAAGGCGGTCTCGGACGCTTCGGAGCGCCTCTCCACCCTTGTCACCAACATCCTGAAACTCAACCGTCTCGAGCAACAACAGCACGAGGGGGAGGCTGAGACCTTCGACCTCAGCGCTCAAGTCACCGAATGTCTCCTCTCCTTCGAGCCCGTCTGGGAGGAGAAAAACATCGACATCGATCCGAAGATCGAGGACAGTGTCAAGGTCGCCTTCGACCGCGAGCTTCTCACGATCGTCTGGAACAACCTTCTCTCCAACGCGTTTAAGTTCACCGAACCCGGCGGCTGTGTCGGAGTCGTGGTGAAAAGTGAAGGCGATCTTGTCTCGGTCTCCGTCTCCGACACCGGCTGCGGGATATCCCCCGAGACCGGCCGCCACATTTTCGACAAGTTCTACCAGGGCGACACGTCGCACGCCACGCAGGGCAACGGCCTCGGACTGGCCCTTGTCAAGCGCATCATCGACCTGACCGGGGGCGAGATCAACGTTTCAAGCGTTCCCGGCGAGGGAAGCTGTTTTACCGTCAAGCTGAGGAAAGCCATATGAGTGAAAACAACGAATTCCGTTACCATTATGCCGCCGGCGACAAGGAGCCGCTTGCTGCCTCTCAAGGCGCCCTTGGTGAGGAGGATAGCAAGGCTCTTCCGCCTGAGATCCGGCAATTCAAACAGCACCTGTCCACCCCGGCCCTCATCGCGTCCCTCTCCGCCGGCATCATCGGCACGCTCGTCCTTGGCGGCGGCTTGAGCATGATCCTGCGTGGAACCAAAGCTCTGTTCTATCCCGGTGTCCTCATCGGGCTTGTCGGAGCGCTCGTCGTGATGGCCGCCTATCCGCTGTACGCGAAAATTTTGCAGGTGCGTCAAAAGAAGCTCGAGGATATGATGCGCGCCCTGGAAGATACTCCGACCCTGGAAGAAGCTCCGAAAGAGGACCAGCCCGAAAAAACCGAAGACAATTTCTGAGTTTCTTTCGAAATAACAAATCGTAAACAGTTCACAAACAAGTCCCAAACAGTCCCGGGTTATCATAGGATCATCAAAAGCAAAGCGGAAGCACAAAGCCCCGCGGCGCTGATCCAATCAAAAGCAAAGCAACTTAGATAACCAGGAGGACTTACCCATGAAAAATACGATTTATCTTCTTACCGGCGCAGCAGGATTTCTCGGAGGCAACATTGCCCGTCAGCTCATCGACCGCGGTGAAAATGTCCGCGCGTTCGTGTTAAAGAATGACCCGGCCATCCGCTTCGTCCCCAAAGAGTGCGAGATCTTTGAAGGCGACCTGACCGACCGTGAGAGCCTTGTCCCGTTCTTCACCGTTCCTGAAGGCTGCGAAACGATCTGCCTTCACATCGCAAGCGTTGTCACGGTCAACCCCGACTACAACCCGCTGGTCATGAACGTCAACATCGGCGGCACCCAGAACATCATCGACCTGTGCCTTGAGCATCCCGAGTGCCAGAAGCTTGTCTACTGCTCTTCGACCGGCGCGATCCCGGAGCTTCCGAAAGGAAAGAAGATCCGCGAGGTCAGCTACTTCGACGGTTCCAAGGTCCTCGGCTGCTACTCCGAGTCCAAGGCCATCGCGACCCAGCTCGTGCTTGACGCGGTCCACAATCGCGGCCTGAATGCCTGTGTTGTCCATCCGAGCGGCATCCTCGGCCCCAACGACTACGCGGTCGGCGAGACGACCGGTGTCCTGATCCAGATCATCAACGGCGAAATGCCTGCCGGCATCGACGGAAGCTTCAACCTCTGCGATGTCCGTGACCTGGCGGACGGCACGATCCGCGCGGCTGACTTCGGCAAGAAGGGCGAGTGCTACATCCTCGGCAACGATGAGGTCAACTTCCGCGACTTCTCCAAGATGGTCTCCGACGAGGCCGGTGTTAAAGAGATCAAGACCTTCCTGCCCATCGGCGTTGCCAACTTCAT
>ONYR01000133.1 GCA_900322165.1 uncultured Eubacteriales bacterium | reverse complement strand
GCCGCCGGTCGTGTTTGACAGTGCATGTCCGTGGAAAGGGCTCGACGCGAAGGAGCAAAAGCTGAAGCAGCCGAACATCGAGCGCGCAACGCACGGCTACTCTCCGGAGAAGCCCGGCTATACCACGGTCTTTGCGATGCGACAGACCGGAGAGCGTATGGGCCGAGAAAAGCTGGCTAAAGGCGAGGTCGCGGCGTCGATGTGTCTGGTAGATGAGGGCCCGACGATCGCGAGGCTCCTGGGAACATCGCTGCCGGATACGGACGGAAGAGTCATGACTGAGTTTTTTGAATAAGCGGAAAGAACCGTGATGCATTCGCATAAGTGCCTTCGCGCGCGAATGTGTGACGGTTTTTTTCTCCATATAGCGTAACCTGGCACAGGCAAAATCCGCTATACAGGGTGAAGACATACTTGAGGCGAAAGGAGGGAGCAGAGTTGGATGATTCCGGAATCGTAGATCTGTATCTGGCCAGAGATGAATCGGCGATCATCGAGACGCAGCGGAAGTATGGTCAAAGGCTAAGCAGGATCGCATGCAACATGTTAGACAGTGCGGAATCCGCGGAGGAATGCGAGAATGATACGTATCTGGAAGCATGGAACCGGATCCCGCCTCATGAGCCGCGCACGTATCTCTTCTCTTTCCTCGGAAAGATCACCAGACATCTGGCGATCGATCGGTGCCGAAAGAACACCAGCCTCAAAAGGCAGGCTTTGTTCTGTGAACTGACAGCCGAGATGGAAGAATGTATTCCGGGGAGAAGCAGCGCGGAGGAAGCGGTGGATGCGAAAGCGCTGAAACACTCGATCGATGCGTACTTAAGCGGTCTCTCCGTGCCTCAGCAGAATGTCTTTGTCAGAAGGTACTGGTTTTTTGATTCGATTGCGGACATTGCCCGGCAATACGGGTTTTCGCAAAGCAAGGTCAAAACCATGCTGTTTCGGATGAGAGAGGGGCTGCGGACCCATCTGGAGAAAGAAGGTTACATTATATGAAAAAGGATGAATTGCTGGATGCGATCGGAGATATCGATGAGCGGTATGTTCGTCAGGCGTCCGAAAACGAGGACAGAAAAAAGAATCCCAAGCCTTGGGCTGCGGTGGCCGCGTGTCTCTTTTTGGCAGCGCTGGGTCTTGTTTCCGTGTGGTTCCTGAGAGAGCGCTTGCAAAGCCAGCGCCACGGGGAGCATGTTTCAGCTGAATACGGCGAGGCGGAAACGTCCGGGAACGCGATGGAAGGAAGCACGGATCGGACCGCGGAGATCAGCACGGAGCAGACGGAAAGCGCGGGTCAGTCTGAGGGCACAGAGCAGTCGGAGGGCAAAGGTCAGGCCGAAGGCATCTATATTCCGCCTCTTGAGATCCCGGAATCCAGCGGAATGGCAGAAATGGACATGATCGCCTTTGTGGTCTACCAAGGCGGCATCTACACGCAAAACAATTATTACACGGGAGAAGAAACAGAGTGGGTCGAGTCTCTTGTTGGGGAATACTTAGGGTATGCAAAAGGGAACATCGATGAATGGTCCACGCAGGATGAATACGCGACCGAGTTCGCCTCCTCGATCCCAGGCGATGTCTATGCCGTCAACGGCTATGATACGAGCTTTCGGATCTGCGTTCGCCAGGAGCTTGAAGGAGCGGACGGAAAGCCGATCGTGTGGATCCAGTTTCTCGACAGGCTGAACGGGATCACCATCGCGAAGGGAGAAGACCTGTTTGAAGAGCGTCTACATCTTTCGGGGCACATCGCGTCGATCGAGTGGCAGGACCATGACGATTGGAACTACAATCGGGGAAATGAACAGGAAGCCTCGTTTGACGAGGCAGACTGGGATGCGTTTTTGGAGGCGCTGGATCAGGGAGAGTTTTTCAACGCCTGGATGCCCGAGAGATCATTTTACGAGGACCATCCGAACAGCTCGATCTACGATAATCCGAATCAGGTACATCTGATCCTGAGGATGGAGGATGGAACGATCGTAAGACTGCGGCTCATCGAGGGCGGCTATGTCGGATACGAATCCGTAGGCTGGTGGTATTTTGTTCAGATGCCCGAAGACGAGTTTAACAAGATCTACGATGCCTGCGAAGGCCCCCACCTGACGGACTGGACAGTTGCACGGTGAGTTTGATTTTCCAGAAGGCTTCTAACCCATGCAAGCAGGCTTTTTGACTGCTTGCATGGGCAGTGCCTCGTAAAAAGCCCGAAATAAAAGCATTTATCCTGATTTCAGCTGTTGACAAGCCGGTCCGGAGTGTGTATAATACCCTTTGCATTCAAAAACAAGTAGACGATCCGTTCTCACCTTGTCATCGCGAAGCGGTTTTGCTCCGTGTACATGGCCTGGTTCACCAAATGCAAACTTCCCGGCATGGCTGCGCGGTGCAGCTGTGAGAGCCGGTGCGTTATGGGCGGATCCGAAAGGATTCGTTTTTTTGTGCAAAAATCTTATTCGGAGGTGCAAAAACCATTAGCGAGCAATTGATCAACGAAGAAATTCGTGATAGAGAAGTCAGACTGATCGACCAGGATGGCACGCAGCTGGGCATTGTCGCGACGAAAGACGCGCTGAATACAGCTTATGAGAAGAATCTCGACCTTGTCATGATCGCGCCCAATTCCAAGCCGCCGGTCTGCAAGATCATGGATTACAGCAAGTATCGTTTTGATCAGATGAAGAAGGAAAAGGAAGCCAAGAAAAAGCAGAAAGTTACGGAAGTCAAGGAAGTCCGTCTTTCTCCCAACATCGGCGACCACGACTTCGACACCAAACTCAAGAACGCTTCAAAATTCCTTCAGGATGGAAATAAGGTCAAGGTTTCCGTGAGATTCCGCGGCCGCGAGATCACGCACAATGAACTCGGAAGAGACGTTCTGCTTAAGTTTGCCGATGCGATCTCCTCGGTAGGCTCCATTGATAAGGCGCCTAAGATGGAAGGCCGCAGTATGGTGATGTTCTTACAGCCCAAGAGCAACAAGTAAGACAAAAGACACTTTCGCGTAACACTATTTTAAGGAGGGTATCAACCATGCCGAAAATGAAAACAAAGAGCGCTGCTGCTAAGCGCTTCAAGACCACCGGAACCGGAAAGCTCAAGAGATTTCACGCTAACAAGAGCCATATCCTGACCAAGAAGACCACGAAGAGAAAGAGAAACCTTCGTAAGCCCAGCATGACCGACAAGACCAACGAGAAGGTCATGAAGAAAATCCTGCCTTATATCTGATCGCAGGGAAAACAATCTAACAACATCGAATTTTCTGCAAAACAGGAGGATTAATCAATGGCAAGAGTTAAGGGTGCGCTCAACGCACGTAAAAAGCATAAGAAGGTTTTAAAGCTCGCGAAGGGTTTCTACGGTGCCCGTTCCAAGCAGTATCGTTCCGCTAAGGCCGCTGTTGCGCATGCACAGAAGGATGCGTACATCGGTCGCCGTCTGAAGAAGAGAGACATGCGCCGCCTGTGGATCGTTCGTATCAACGCGGCCTGCCATCTGAATGACATTTCCTACAGCCGCTTCATCAATGGCCTGAAGAACTCCGGCAGCACGCTGAACCGCAAAGTCCTCGCTGACATCGCTGTTCAGGATCCCGCTGGCTTCACCAAGCTCGTTGAGCAGGCTAAGGCGAATCTGTAATTAAGAATTGCGAAACAGAGG
>ONYR01000108.1 GCA_900322165.1 uncultured Eubacteriales bacterium | reverse complement strand
GGCTGCGCATCAAAGCGGCGTAGTAAAGACGAAACGTGCGAACAGACATGCTGTAACGGCTTAAACACCGGAATACAGAACAGCATGAGATAAGGAGAGGAACATGAAAAAGTTTCTTAGCTTACTGTTGGTCGCAGCTCTGGCCATGGCTATGGTGACCGGATGCTCTTCCAAGAAGCAGGACTACGGTACCGGCGAAATCACGATCTGGGCTCCGGATTTAACGGTTGCGTTTACCGAGCAGAAGGTCGCTGAGTTCTTCGAGGCTCATCCCGAGATGGCCGGTTACACCGTTACGGTTGAAGCTGTCGGCGAAGCTGATGCTGCTTCCAACATGATCACGGACGTCGAAGGCGGCGCTGACCTGTTCAACTTTGCACAGGACCAGCTGGCTCGTCTGGTTTCCGCAGGCGCTCTGAGCCCGCTTTCCGCTGAGAATGCGGCTTGGGTTGCTGAGCAGAACGACGGCGGCGCTGTTAAGGCTGCTTCCATGGGTGACACCGTTTACGCTTACCCGCTGACCTCCGACAACGGTTACTTCCTGTACTACGACAAGAGCGTTATTACCGATCCTTCCACGCTGGAAGGCATCATCGCTGCTTGTGAAGCGGCAGGCAAGGGCTTCTATATGGAGATCAACAACGGTTGGTATCAGACTGCATTCTTCTTCGGTGCAGGCTGCACCCTGACCTATGAGACCAACGACGAAGGCAACTTCACCGCCTGCAACGTTGACTATGCTTCCGAGGCCGGCCTTGGCGCTCTGAAGACCATGATCAACCTGCACAAGTCTGCAGCCTTCACGAACGGTTCTGATGTTACCAGCGCAACGAATGCAGCTGCGATCGTTTCCGGTACTTGGAATTCCAACGCTGCAAAGGAACTCTTCGGTGAGAACTATGCTTGCGCTAAGCTCCCGACCATGGATGTCAACGGCACTCAGATGCAGATGAGCGGCTTCGGCGGCAACAAGCTTCTGGGCGTTAAGCCTCAGACGGATGCCGGCAAGCTGGCGGTTTGCACCGAGCTTGCAAAGTATCTGGCAGGCGAAGAAGTACAGCTTGCTCGTTACAATGAAGTCGGTTGGGGTCCGTCCAACCTCGCTGCTCAGCAGAACGAAGCAGTACAGGCCGATGAGGCTCTGTCCGCTCTGGCAGCTCAGCTGAACTTCTGCATCCCGCAGGGACAGTACCCCGGCGACTACTGGCCGCTGGCTACCTCTCTCGGTGACTCTATCCTTGCAGGTGAATACGACAACGCTGACGACGCTACTCTGATGGCAGTTCTTCAGCAGTTCCAGGATAGCTGCATCGGTTACGCAAAATAATCGAGCGCACGTAGATTCCTAAGCAAATTATTAAGTTTGCGTAAGGGCAGGATCTGTGTCCTGCCTTTACGTGCATAAAGACTTTTTGGAGGGAGTATGGAAGGAAAGGGCTCAGCTTTGAGTAAGGTGGCCTCCTTTTTCCGATGGATCGGAAACGATTTAAAGGAGATCGGAGCGACCTTCAAAAACGGTGACTGGAAAACCCGTGTCTCTTTCGTGATCATGGGCTTCGGTCAGCTCCTTCGTAAGCAGTATGTAAGAGGGATTGCGCTTCTGGCATCGGAAGCGGCCATGCTGTGGTTTATCTTCGGCTTTGGCATGCAGTACCTGAAAGATCTCGGAACGCTGGGTACCTCCGGCCGCGGCTTCAATCCCGATGGAACGGTTACCTACGGTGATAACAGTTTCTTCATCCTGCTTTACGGTATTTTAACGATCATTGCCATCGCGCTGTTCCTGCTTATCTGGCGGATCAACGTGAAAGACAACAAGACCTCGAGTGAAAAGCTCAAGAAAGGGGAGAAGCTCCCGAGCAACCGCGCGGATCTGCATTCTCTTTTGGATGAACATTTCGACAAGACCCTGCTCGCGCTGCCGGTTCTCGGCATCTTCGTCTTCACGGTATTGCCGATCCTGTTCATGATCTTTGTCTCCTTCACCAACTACGACTACGATCATCAGCCGCCGGCCAAGCTCTTTACCTGGGTTGGATTTGAGAACTTCAAAAACATCCTTTCCTTCGGCGGTGACGGATTCGGTAAAACTTTCTTTATAGTCCTCGGATGGACCCTGATCTGGGCGTTCTTTGCAACCTTTACCAACTATTTCCTTGGTATCGCGGTAGCGCTTCTGATCAACAAGAAGGGCATCAAGTTCAAGAAGCTGTGGCGTACGATCCTTGTTATGACGATCGCGGTCCCGCAGTTCGTTTCGCTCTTGTATGTCGGAAAGATGTTCGCGGCGGACGGCCTGATCAACTCCTACCTTATGAAATGGGGCTGGATCGACCGGGCGATCCCGTTCTGGACGGATAAGAACTATGCAAGAGTCCTGATCATTGTCATCAATACCTGGATCGGTATTCCGTATATCGTCCTGATCGCGACGGGCCTTCTGATGAATATCCCGGCGGATCTGTACGAGGCGGCCCGTATCGACGGTGCGAACACCTGGCAGATGTTCTGGAAGATCACGATGCCGTACATGTTCTTCGTGACCGGCCCGTTCCTGCTGACGCAGTTTACCGGAAACCTCAACAACTTCAACGTCATCTTCCTGCTGAACCAAGGACACCCGCAATCGATGGCCTTGAAAGCGAACGCGGGTTACACGGACCTTCTGGTTACCTGGCTGTATAAGATGACGGTCAACGACAGCAACTACAAGATGGCTTCCGT
>ONYR01000128.1 GCA_900322165.1 uncultured Eubacteriales bacterium | reverse complement strand
GAAATGGTCCGTGTGAGCGCGATTCGCGATGGCCATATCCATCGATACCGCAAGCCTCTCATCGAGACGGCGCGCAGAGAAAGGATCAGTCAGGAAAAGCACTGAGGTGACAAGGCCGACGACAAGGGCGATTCCGATGATCCAGATGGCGGGCTTTTTGTAGCGCAGCACATCCTTGACGCGCTCCTTGGTCCCGACTTCCCCGAAAGCCAGCGGGCAGGCGGCGATCCGGCGGTGGGGCGCACTGCAATGGAGCAAGGTCTCGGAGTAGGCCGCAATCTGCTCTTTATCATAATCGCGAATAACCTTTTCATCGCAGGCAAGCTCAATGTCCTTGCAGAAAAGGATGTAAGCGATCCAGACAAGCGGATTGAACCAGTACACCGTCAGCAACAGGTAGCCGAGCGGCTTCCACCAATGATCATGACGCTTCAGGTGTGCGTTTTCGTGCGCGAGAACATAGGCGAGGCTCTCGCCGCTCATCGAGGAGGGAACATAGATCACAGGACGGAAGAGGCCAAGAATGAAGGGCGAGGGGATATCATCACAGGCCATGACCCGTCCTGCAGCCGTGTCGAGCGGCAAGGACGCGGCAACCGTTTTCTTTAGCCGAAGAAAGCTGACAAGTGCATACAGCAGCAGGACGGCGATTCCGATAAGCCAGATGAGGGCAGCGATCGGAAGGACGATCTGCAGCGGGTTGGCGCTCGTGGCGGGATCCGGTGTAAAGGAGTCTGCAACAAGCGGGTTGACTGCCTGATTCACGAGCTCAAGGCCGGACGAGATCGCGGGCCTGTGCATCAGCGCGATATCCGCAGGAATGGTTTCGGTGCTGGGAATCAGACTGAGTTCGCTGGGAAGCGAAAACGGAATGATGAGGCGCAGCGCGGCCATCGCCCAGAACACTCCGCTGACCCATTTCGGGGCTTTTTTCAGAAGCAGCCTGACGAGAAAGACGGCTAAAAGGAGCCAGCTCGCCGTGATGCTCATGTTGAGGATCTTCAAAAAGACGTCCGTCATGTTACCCCTCCTTTCTGTAGGCGTCGATCATGCGGCGGATCTCATCGGCTTCCTCCTGTGAGAGTTCCTTGCGTGAGATAAACGCCGCGATGAAGGATGGGAGCGAACCATGGTAGGATTCTTCCACGATCTGATTGCTTTTTTCGGAATAGAAATCGCTGCGGGAGATCAGTGATGTCACGACCCCGTTTTCGTTTTTGAGCAGTCCTTTTTCGCAGAGCTTGCGCAGCACCGTATAGGTAGTCGGTTTTTTCCAGTTCAGTTCGCGCTCGCAAAGACGGACAAGATCGCCGGAAGCGATCGGCTCATTGGCCCAGACGAGATCGGCAAAACGTTCTTGAACAGCTCCGAGTTCGATATCCATAAAAATACACCCCTTTCGGTGGTTTATTCGAGTAAACCTACGCTGAGTTTATCCGAATAAACCAAGTTTGTCAAGGGGTGTTTAGAGGGTGAACGACTGTTTTACAGAAAAAGAGTGCAGACAAGCGACAGCAGAAAGGCGGTCAGCAGGCCGAGACAACGGATAGGCAAATGGTGGTTGCGGCGCGGGGATAACTGTGTTATATTTTTTATAATTCTTGATAAGGGGGAAGATGAAATGAAATGTCCTTACTGCGGTTCAGAGATCGCTGACAATTCCAAGTTCTGCACGGTCTGTGGCGGAAATCTTCAAAATGCAAACCAGACGCCGGCAATGGCGGGTGCGGGCAATGGCTCGAACGCTTCCGCGCAGGCGATGGAGAAGGTAGCCAATACGGGGCTCATGCTTGGCGCAGCGGCCAGAGAGGCAAGGCTCTACGCGGAGTATGATCCCGAAGACATCATCAGCACGCGCTTGTACAACGCGATCATCGTGGGCGTGCTGCTGTACGGCATTGTTGTCAATGTCCTGCTGTGCTACTTTGTCGGAGACATCTATGAATATGTTCATCCGATCCTGTTCCTGGTGCTGTATGTGGCGCTGGCGTTCGGAGGCGTGATCATTGCGGCGAAGTCGTCCAAATCGATCTTCAGTTTCCTCGGCTATAACATGGTTGTCGTGCCGTTCGGACTCGTGATCTCGACCTTGGTTGAGGCCTACGGAGGCATCGGCTCGGAGATCGTGACGCTGGCTTTTCTTTACACCCTGCTGATCGCCGCGGGCATGGGCGCGGCCTCGATTGCTTTCCCGAAGTTCTTCTCTAACATCGGCGGAGCACTTCTCGGTGTGTTGATCGGCGTGGTGATCGCGGAAGTGATCCTGCTCCTGCTCGGATTCGACCAATCGGTCGTTGACTGGATCGTTGCCGGACTGTTCAGCCTCTACATCGGATACGATATCTACCGCTCACAGCAGTTTGAAAAGACCGTCGACAACGCGGTGGACTGCGCACTCGATATCTATCTTGACATCGCGAACCTCTTCATTCGCATCCTGCGGATCATCGCCAAAAACAGAGACTGACGGCGGGGCGGACACCGCTTAAAACTCATAAGATCAATCAAAAAGGCAGACCGGCTGCACAGCCGATCTGCCTTTCTTTGTATCAAGGTAAGCCGAAACTTATTCTGCGTTAAACACATATTTGTCGAGGCGATCAAACGCTTCTTTGATCCACGCGGTCGGCAGGGCGAGGTTCATGCGGATGCAGTACTCACCGTGAAAGCCGCGTCCGTCCTGCCACAGGATACCGTACTCGTTGCCCTTTTTCAGCAGCTCATCGAGCGTCATGTTATGCGCCTTGAGCCATCCCTCGCAGTCGATGAAAAGCATGTAGGTGCCTTCGGGCTTGCTGAGCGTCACGCCGTCAAAATGATCGCAGATGTAATCGTACGCATAGTTGATGTTGTCAGAGAGAACCTGGCAAAGCTCATCGACCCAGACATAACCCTCATCCTGATAGGCGCCGATGAGCGCGTACATCGAGATGACGTTCATGCTGTTGTAGTGCGAGAGCGAGGCCTCCTTGTTCATCCTCTCGCGCAGGTAATCGTTGTAGACGATGGAGTAGGAGCCGACAAGACCGGCAAGGTTGAAGGTCTTGGAAGGTGCGTACATTGCAATCGTGCGGTTGCGTGCATCCTCGGACACCGACTGGGTCGGGATGTGCTTGTGGCCGTTCAGGATGATGTCCGACCAGATCTCATCGGAGATAACATAGACATCATATTTCTTGAACAGCTCCATGGCTTTCTCGATCTCCCAGCGCTCCCAGACGCGTCCGCAGGGGTTGTGCGGGGAGCAGAAGACCGCCGTGTGAATGTGCTGATCACGCAGTTTGTTTTCCATGTCCTCAAAGTCCATGCGCCAGATGCCGTTTTCATCCTTGACGAGCGGAGAGAGGACCATGTCGTATCCGTTGTTCTTCAGCGAGCCGGTGAAACCTACGTAGGTCGGTGTGTGGAGGAGGATCTTGTCACCCTTCGAGCAGAGAATATTCGTTGCACTCACCACGCCGCCGAGCACACCGTTTGCGTAGCCGATGTGTTTCTTCTCAAGGCCTGTCACTCCGTTGCGTCTCTCGTGCCAGCGGATGATCTCTTCATAATACTCATCGCGTGGAGAGAAATATCCGAAAGCCGGATGGGAAGCGCGCTTGATCATTGCCTCCTGAATGGTCGGGAGAGCGACAAAGTTCATGTCCGCAACCCACATCGGGATCGAATCGAAGCCTTCCTTCGGCTCCGCGAACAAACCCTTGGGCGCGTCAACCGCAATCGAATCCCAGCCGTGACGGTCCGGGCGAGTGGTAAAATCGTAAGTCATCAGAGTTACCTCCTGTATATGTTGAGCTACGTGCTTCGAAAGTAAATGTAACACGGACAGCTGAGGAATAATATATTACAAGTTAACGACTGTTTCAACAGTTTGGATCGACAAAGGGAGAAGTTTTCCCCAAAAAAGGATAGGAAAGAAAGACGGAATCCGTGAGGGGACGGCTTGCAAAAAAACATCCGAGAGCGCATAATTGCAGGCGAGAAGCTGACGCTTCTGAAATCTCAATTAGAGGAGTTATACATGATGTTACACGAAGATTGTTCTTATTGCGCTGAGGGTGCGCTGCTCGACGCGTTTGGTATCAAGATCTGTGAGCTGCCTATGTCGAAGGTGATCCTGTTCAAGGAACAGAGCCATCCCGGCCG
>ONYR01000019.1 GCA_900322165.1 uncultured Eubacteriales bacterium | reverse complement strand
TTTGCTTTCGGTATTTCGAACTTTCCACGAGACACGCACACTTGCCATCTCAAACCCTAAAGGCTCATGCACGCCATTGATTGTCAGATCATAGATTTCCACTTCGTTACTCCTCGTAAAAAGAAATGGGAGGCAGCATTCCTGCCGCCTCCCACCATTGTATTGGTCTGGATTGACTGATGTCAAGCGGCGGCTTCTTTCTTGAATAAGCGCCGGAAGACCTTTTTGATATTGTCAAGCTGTGCGGAGAAGGTGTAGAAGCCCATCACGAACAGTCCCATGATGATCTGCTGCCATCCGCCGCCGCCAAGGTTCATGCAGTTCAGGCCATAGTTGAAGATACCCATACCGATGGCTGCCACCATGATACCGATGACGTCGTTGCTGGCCATACCAAGCAGCATGCCCATGTAAACCGGAACAATGTAAGAGAACATGATACCGGCAGTCGACAGGCTTGCCTGCGGGGCCACTGCGTTCTGCGAGACATAGATCGTAGCCGCAAGGCCGACGATCGCACCGGTAAACATGGCGGTCTGCGAAACGTTGGCTTCCTCCCAGATACCGATGTTGACACCAGCTGCCTGATTGTTGGCCAGAATCTTTCCCTTGCGCCCGGTAACCGTGTAGTTATAGTAGAACAGGAAGATCGCCATCGCGAGCGCCGTCGGGATCAAAACACCCGGCATATGCCCGAAGAAGGAGAGCGTGTTGTTCTGATAGAACGTACTGATACCGCCGCCGCCGAAGATCAGGTAGGTCAGCGATTCATACAGCAGCGTCACACCGATCGTGGCAATGACGACCGGAAGACGTCCAAGCATGTAAACGGCTGCAGTAAAGGCGCAAAGAACGATACCGACAAGCACAGCTACAAGCATCGTGATCCACGGGCTTCCCGTTCTCAGACCAATGTTTCCGGCAATGATCGCGGTAAGGATCATCGCTGCGCCGTTGGAGAAGTCGAAACGTCCGTTCTTCAGCTGCATCCAGATCGCCAGTGCCACACAAATGCTCTGGCAGGCATTGAGGATGACGAAGCGGATCAGGTCAAAGCCGAGGAAGATGTACTTGCCGTTAACATAACAGGCAGGGTTATTGGCCGTGATGATCCACATAGCCAAGAACATCAGAATCGGGAACAACAGGGTCAGAAAAATCTTTTTTAACAGTTTCATTTTGGCTCCTTCTGACTGTCGGTAACAAGTTATTTTTGCTTACTTCAGATCTTCGATGGTCATGTGGTCGAGAATCTCGCACAGGCCTGCATAGGTAGCATCGGGATTCGCGTAAGCGGTGAGGTTCAGAACCTCCTCAGGAGTAAGGAAAGCATCCTCAGGCTGGAAGGTCAGGTAGATGCTGTGCTCGAACTTAGCAAGGTCTTCATCGGAGTTGATGATCATCGTGGAGCAGTCTCTGCGCTCAGCGGTTTCAGGCTGATCACTGTAGGAAGCGCCGTTGATCTTGTTCAGCAGAAGAACGAGCGGATAGGTGATGGACTCAACTGCGCAGACCATTTCCTGCTGATAAGCGCCCTTGGAACCGAAAACAGCGTTGTCGCCGTCATTGTAGCCGGCTGCGAAGAGCTTCATGGTGTCAGCAACACCTGCAGATACCATGGACGGATATACGAACGAACCTGCGTTGAAAGCAACGATCGCGTCGATGTCGGGATGCTTGCTGAAGTAGGTGGAGTCAACAGGCTTGAACATCAGAACGTCGGTCTCCTCGTTGAACGGATCAACGGTGATGGCCTTGTCCGGGTTCTCAGCATTGTACTTTTCAACTTCTGCGACGAACTGATCAAAGTTCACCTTGGAATAGGGGAATGCGAAAGCCGGGAAAACCGTACCTGCAACGTGGCGGATGGGGTTCTCGGGGTTGCGCTCGTTGTACTCGATGACGCTGTTGAAGAAATCAACGCCACGGGTGGTATGGTCGCCGCAGGGGCCGTCGCCGACGGTGCCAAGGAAGTACTCGTTCTCGAATACGCCGCTGTAGTTGTTGCGGTAGGAAGTATCGAAATCGCAAAGATAGCCAGCCAGGTAGACACCGGCATCACGGCACTCAGCGAGGATCGCATCCATACCGGCATCCATCGTGATGATGATGCCTTCGCATCCGGCAGCGATCAGTTCCTGAACCTTGGTGATGTTCAGCGCTTCATCGTTGGTGGAAAGGACAGTGTACGCGAACTCAACGTTCAGCGTAGACTCAAGGTTCTTCAGATATGCCTTGACTGCGTCAACAGCAGCGCCGGAGTCCTGATACAGGCCGACACCGATCTTAACATGCTTGCCGTTATTACCGTCAGCATTTCCGCCATTGCCGCTGCAAGCGGTCATGCTGAACATGACACAGCATGCGAGCATGAGAGCAATGATTTTTTTGAAACTTTTCATGGTTTTCCCTCCAAATGAAAATTGTTTATCTTTACCTGGGAAGTATTCCGGTCGACTTCCGGCAGGTTAAAAGAACGATGATAAGGAAGATCAGCGCTTTGACAAAGTTGACCCACTGAAGCGGAACGCCCATGGTGGTGAGAACATTGGAAAGCAGGGTGTAGGTAAGCGCACCGACGAGGGCACAGGAGATCTTGGATTTCATACCGCCCTTCAGAGGCATACCGCCGAGGATCAGGCAGATCATGATATCCATGGCATAGCCCGAACCGGTTCCCTTACCGGCCGTACCGGTACGGGTCAGCATAACGAAGCTTGCAACGGCCGTGCAGAAGCCAAGCGCCATGTATCCGAGCACCTGCCACTTGACAAGGCTGATACCGCTCTGGTTTGCGGCAACCTTGTTGGCACCGATCGCGCGGGTATATTTACCAAGCTTGGTATACTTGAAGAAATAGGTGCCGATCAGAGCCAGCAGCACGATGATGCCGATGAGCATCAGGCTGTAAGCGTTACGGTCGGCCGGGCGAAGCGCGGAAGCAACTTCAAGAGCGATCGTATTCTCACCGGTTCCTTCCATCAGCAGGAACTGAGCACCTGTGAAGAAGAACATCAGGAACAGCGAGGTAACGATGCTGGGCAGGCCCAGGAAGATCGAGACCGCACCGTTGATCGCACCGCACACAAGCGCCAGCGCCAGGACCAGCAGGAAACCTATGATAACACCGCCGATGCCGCCGATCTTGTTTCCGATGAGGATCATCATGATGACGTAAACACCGACCTGCTGACCGAGGGATACATCCATGAATCCCATGGAGTAGATAAAGACAGCACCGAGCGAGAGGATCGCGTAAACGGCAGCCGCCTGAATGACAGAACCGAAGTTGTACATCAGACGCGGGCCGCTGTTGAACACAACGAACAGGATCAGCATGACCGCAAGGCCTGCGTAGGCCATCAGGTCCGTCGCATGGCTCTTAAGGAAGCCTGCGAAGGTGACCTTCTCTTTCGTCTGCTGGGAGGCGGTTTCGCCGGTTTTTACATTTTCAGGCATTCTACTCTCCTCCTTAAATCATGTATTCGATGATATCCGTCTCGCTGAGTTCAGGACTGCGCTCAAACTCATGAGTGACCTTGAAGTCCTTCATGATGAGGATCTTATCGGCCATACCGATCAGCTCTCCGAGCTCTTCACTGATGAGGATGATCGATTTGCCCTGTTCTTTCATCTCAGCGATGACGTGGTACATAAACTGCTTAACACCGATATCAACGCCTCGGGTCGGGCAGTCCATGATCAGAACATCGGATTTTTTAGCCGTCCACTTGGAGAAGGAGACCTTCTGCTTGTTGCCGCCGGAAAGGGTGTTGACCCACTGCTTGCCGCTGTAGCACTTAATGCGGAAGTTTTCGATCTCATCATTCGCGAGCTTCCTCTCAGCCTTGGGGTTGACGAAGGTAGCCTTGGAAAGCGCGTTGACCGAAGGCAGCACGATATTGTCCGCAATGGAACCTTCGAGGATCAGCGCCTCGGTATCACGGTTTTTCGAAATGTAGCCGATACCGTTTTCGATCGCATCAAGGCAGGACTTGATTTCCTTTCCGTTGCAGGTGACATGGCCTTCCGCAAGCTTTTCGAGTCCGAAAGCCGCACGGCCGATCTCATGCATTCCGCAGCCGGACAGACCGCCGAAGCCGATGATCTCACCCTTGTGCAGTTCAAGCGAGAAGTCCTTGACCGGGCCGACACTGATATGATCCAGCTTAAGCGCTACTTCCGGCAGATGAGAAGTGTCATAATCCTCGCGGTAGTAGGCATCGCCGATCTCACGGCCGACCATCATATAACGGATCTTTTTCTCCGCCTCGGGCGCGTCCATCTCCTCGCGGTTCAGATGACCGATGATCTCACCATCACGCAGGACGGTCAGGTCGGTGCACTGCTCGAGGATCTCGTCCATATCGTGAGAAATGAAGATAACGCTCTTGTTCTCATCCTTCAGGCGATGGATCAGTTTATAAAGGATCTGACGGCCTTCGTGCGAAAGGGCGGTCGTCGTCTCGTCAACGACAAAGACCTCCGTCTTATCCGATACGCAGCGGACGATCTCGATCAGCTTGCGGTCTTCAAAGCCGTACTGATTGATATTGTCGGTTGCTTTGATACGGTTCAGTCCAAAGCTGTCCAGCATTTCCTGCGCAGCCTTGTTTACCTTCTTCATGCTCAGGAAGCTGTTCAGCTTGGCAAACTCGTTGAAGCGTCCGGCAAAGATGTTCTCTGCTACCGTACAGTTCGGGATCGTGTTCGCTTCCTGCAGGACCATACTGATGCCGTGCATCTGTGCGTCCACCATGCTTGTCGGGTTCCAGGGCTGCCCTTTGTAGAACATCTCGCCGCTGGTCGCCTTCTGCATACCGGCAACAATGGACGTGATGGTGGATTTGCCGCTGCCGTTCTCGCCGATGAGGCCGCGGATCTCGCCACGGTAGAAGTTGACATCCACATCACGAAGCGCGCGGGTCGGTCCAAAGTTTTTGACCATATGCCGCACTTCGATGATCGGTTCTTTCTCCATACTCTCCTCCTGTTTATGAAATTGTCGTACTCTTGAAAACAGTTCACATGTAGGTACAATATTATAAAATATTGACCAAAAAACCAACATACTTAGTTCATTTGTTTTAGCACAATTTTCTCATCGTGAAATTT
>ONYR01000125.1 GCA_900322165.1 uncultured Eubacteriales bacterium | reverse complement strand
CGACGTTCATCGCATGCACATCGAGCGGGATCTTGCCAAAGGCCTGCACCGCATCGGTATGAAAAAGGATTCCCCGCTCATGACAAATGGAACCGATCTGCGCGATCGGTTCGATGCATCCGAGTTCATTGTTCGCCGTCATCACGCTGACAAGGATCGTATGCTCCCGCAGCGCTTGCTCCAGCTCCGAAACCGAAACCAGTCCGTTTCGATCGACCGGGAGATAGGTGACCGTAAAGCCTTCCTTCTCCAGTTTTCGGAACGAATTCAGCACTGCGGCGTGTTCGATCGCAGACGTTATCAGGTGACGGCCTTTTTCCTGATTGAAGTGTGCCGCTTCCGTGATCGCCCAGTTGTCGCTCTCCGACCCGCCTGAGGTGAAACAGATCTCACGGTGGGAGGCATGGATGAGCTGCGCGACCTGACGCCTTGCGTTTTCAACGGCATGCCTCGCCGCCTGCCCTTCTTCGTACTGCGTTGACGCGTTTCCGAAGAAGTCCGTCAGATACGGCATCATGGCCTCGAGGACTTCAGGCCGAAGCGGGGTCGTTGCCGCATGATCAGCATAGATGCGTTTCATTTCTCAGTCCCAGTTGGCATAATACTTCAGCCAGTTGTTATAATAGACAACGGAATGCTCACTCCAGGTGTTGACCGGCTCCTTGGACGGATCATCGTCCTTGAAATAGTGAACCGGCACCGGAACGTCCCACCCCTTCTTGGTGTCACGCTGGTACTCGAACAGGAGCGTATCGGTGTCATATTCGGAATGGCCCATCGCAAACAGCCGCTTCTTCGGCTCATCCGTGACAAGGTAAACACCGGCCGTCTCCGCGACCGAGATGACCGTCAGCTCTTTCTTTTCAAGAACTTCCTCAAGGAACGTACCTGTATGACGCGAATGCGGGGTCATGAACGGTTCCTTCCAGCCGGTGGTGATCGGCGTGTGGTTCACGATCTTATGCTCATAGACACCGGAGATCTTTTCCGGCAGATAGTGGACCGGGATCCCGTAATAGTAGTAAAGACCGGCCTGACCGCCCCAGCAGATAAACATCACGGAGCCGACGTGCGTCTCCGCCCACTGAAAGATCTCGGTGACCTCTTTCCAGTACGCGACCTCTTCAAACGCAAAGTTTTCAAGCGGTGCGCCCGTGATCATGAGTCCGTCGAAATAACGGTCCTTGATCTTGGAAAACGTGGTGTAGAACGCATCGAGATGCTCCTTGGCCGTATGTTTCGGCGTGTAGGTTTCGGTATAGAGAAACGTCACGTTGACGTCAAACTCCGAGGACGCCATGCGGCGCAGCAGATGCTTTTCCGTCGTCTCTTTCAGCGGCATGAGGTTCAGGATCGCCACTTCTTTGTGTTTACCCGTATCACGACAAAAAGACGCAGCATAGCCGCCTGCGCCTTTTTTGTCGTTTTTCAGGATCGGAAGACCTTCCGCCTCGATCAGGCGGACGGCTTCAAGTCCTTCAATGTCGTACAATGCCATACAATTTACTTCCTTTGCGGGCCTTAGCCCATTATTTGTTCTCCGGCTGATCCGAAGGAGCCTGTGCCTTAGCATTCACCGGACCAGGTGCCTGTTGCTGGTTTGCGTAAGGCTGCTGCGGATAATTCATCCGCTGCTGCTGATACATCAGTCTCGCCTGAGCGTTGGCCTGTTCCTTTTCGCGGCTCTTCTTCACCGCGCGCTTGATGAGGATGATCGCGACAACGATGATCACCGCCCACACCAGCAGGGCAAACCAGCTCTCCGCGATGTTGATCGCAAGACGCTTGAAGAAGTTGACCGCTCTTGCTCCGCCGCGCTCAAACGCCTGCTGCAGCTGCTGTCCGAAGCCGATGACCGGCTGCTGAACATCGCTCAGCTCGGGAACCTCGTTGATGTACAGGTGGATCGTGGAAAATCCGACAAGCTGATCATAATTCCGGAGCGTGCCGGAAAGCGAGTCGATCTCATATTGGACATCGTTGATCGCGTTCTGGATCGTGATGATGTCTTCCATGTCCTCCGCTTTCGCCATCAGTTCATTGAGTGAGGCAAGCTTGGTTTTCGCGGACTCAAGTCTCAGCTCTGTGTCGTAATACGACTGCGAAATATTCTGGACGTTCTCCGAGAAGCTTGTGACGCGCTCCATTCCCTTTGTCTCTGAGACAAATGTCCCATAGTTTTCCGAAGGGATACGAACCGTGTACTCACCGTAGCGGTAGGTGGAATAGTTTTGTACATTGCTGTACTCCATGTATCCCCCGTACTGGGAAGTCATTTCACTGAGCTTTTTGGTGACATCATCGAAATGCGTCGTTTCAAGCTGGATCGTTGCCGTATAGATCAGCTTAGCGTTATCAAACGCACTTTGGTTTGACGAACTCGTCCCTTTGCTCTCGCCCTCGATCCAGGCTTCATCGGAAACCGTTTCCGTCGATGCCTGATAATACGACGTGCTGCTTTCTTCCGCGTAATATCCGTTTTCCGCGTAATAATTGCTGCGCGAGTAATCCCCACCCGATTTTGAGCTGCTGCATCCGGTCAGCGACAGCATAAAAGCAGCGATGATCAGCATGATGCCGATCGGTCTGATTCTCTTTTTCATGTTTCGTTCCTCCTTTTGATCCGCTCGATCACGTGTCCAGGTACGTAAGACGCGCAAGCGGTATCTTATTTACCCATAAAGACAAGATAAGAAGGACAATGTGACAGTTACTGTTTCATTAATTTTCCGACCGCGGACTGAAGCAGGCTTGAGAGGATATCATTCCCCTCCGGCTCTTCCCCCTTCAGCAGGCTCATCGCTGCTTTTTTGGTATCCGAATCCGCAGCGCGGTAGAGCTCGAGGAGCTTTTTCTCGGTCGCCGTCACCTTTACGCTGGTGCCGGAAGAGCTAGAGCTCGTTTTGGAGGAAGACGTCTTGGACGCAGTCGTCTTCGAGGAGGAAGAGGTCTTGGTGGTGGTCGTCTTCGAGGAGGAAGACGTTTTGGTAGTGGTTGTCTTCAGGTTCTTCGGAGCTTCCAGCAAGGATTTCTGAGTGACCCCGGTTGCTTTCGCGATCTGCTTCAGCGCTTCGTTGGTCAGATCCTTCTCACCGCGCTCACACTTACCGATATCCGATGCGGAAACCCCGTCCACTTGCTTGGCAAGCGCTTCCTGAGTCAAGCCAGCGGCTGTGCGGGCTTCTTTGATCAATGTTCCGACTTTTTTTGTTGCCATGATTCACGCTTCCTTTCGGCTGCTTTTTTCAATTGGAAAGTCGTTCTGAATATAAATATGATACAACACAAACAGGGGGAAACACAAGACACTTTCGTAACTACTACCCGTTTGCCGATGCTTACTTTTCGCTTTGAAAGTACTCCGCCAGACGCCGGTACCTTTGGTACAGTTCATCGTAAGCGGATCTCTCCTGTGGGTTAGGATCGTAAACGGTCTCTGCATCCACGTGAGCACGCTCTGGCATATCACATCCGCAAACAGATCCGCTCGCGGAAAATGCGAGCAGCGCTGCTCCCCTTGCGCTGGCTTCCTTTCTTTGGCAAAGCGTCAGCGGACGATCCAGGATCGATGCGTAGATTCCGGAGATCACCGGATTCTTTTGCGGAATACCTCCGCTGAGCATGATCGATGTGACCGAAACACCGCTTTTCTCGAGCGTTTCAACGATCCACCGCGTTCCGAAAGCGGTCGCTTCGACAAGCGCTTTGTAGATCTGCTCCGGCGTGGTACTCAGCGTCAAGCCCGCGATCACACCGGTCCGCGAAAAGTCCATCAGGGGTGAGCGCGCCCCGTTGAACCAGTCCAGCGCGACCAGCCCGGACGTTCCTGCCGGAAGCTCGGTCATTTTTTCCGAGAGAAGCTGGTGTAAGGACAGTCCGCGCTGTCTGGCTTCTTCTTCGTACGCACCGGGAACCATATGATGGACGAACCAGTCAAACAGATCGCCGACTGCACTCTGGCCCGCTTCGATCCCGTAAAAACCGGGCACGATCCCATCCTTGACGATTCCCTGAATTCCGGGCACAAAGCATTCCTGCTCCGTCAGGATCAGCTCACACGAAGAGGTGCCCATGATCAGCATCAGCTCCCCGGGCTTTTGAAGTCCGCCGCCGACAAACGAGGCATGCGCATCGATCATCGCCGTGCCGACCGCAATGCCTTCACAAAGCCCAAGCTTCTCTGCCATTTCATGGCACAGCGATCCGGCTTTTTCACCGGGATTGGTGATAGGAAGTGATCCGTATCGTTTGGGGAAATCCGCCAGTGCAGGATCCAGTGTTTCAAAAAAGGAAACCGGCGGGAATTGTCCGTTTTTATAAAAGGCCTTAAACCCCATCGTACAAACCGACAGCACCGGGCGGCCTAGCAGCCGCGACGTGATCCAGTCCGCCGCTTCCATAAACCAAGCGGTCTTATCAAAGACCTCTCGGTCTTTATGCAGGGTCTCGAGCACCTTCGGAAGCATCCATTCCGCGGAGACATGGCCGCCGTAGGATGATAGAAGGCCGGGGACCGCTTCCGCCGCCTCAAGGATGCGCGGGCACTCCGCCTCGCCCCCGTGATGCTTCCAGAGCTTTATAAGCGCCTGGGGATGATCCTGAAATTCCGTGCGTTCCGAAAGCGGCCGGAGCGCTTCATCGACGGGCAAAACCGTTGAGGAGGTTGCGTCGACTCCGATTGCGATCACCTGCTCAGGTTCAGTCCCACTCTCGTTCATGAGCTCGTGCACGGCCTTGACCATGCACTCCAGGTAATCCTTCGGATCCGAGAGCGCATAACCCTTCTCTACCTCCATGCATCCGCCCGGATAGACAGCCTCGGATCTTCCTTCGACCTCGCCGGTGGATGCGTTCACCAACACGGCGCGGACGGAAAGCGTGCCGAAATCAAGACCGATCGAAAAAAGCGCTGATGTGTTCTTCATTGACCTTATCCCCTCGCCTGCTGAATCTGTCAGAGCTTAAGGTCATTATAACACCAGCGCTTCTTTCGTAAACCGCTTTCTTCAATTGTTTATGTTCGCATCAGCGTCTGCCCATGCCTCCCATGTCCTGCGTCGTGATCTTGGTGATCTGTTGTCCGTTCACGTAAACCTCACCGCCGTTAAATTCACAGGTTCCATCGTAGTCGAAGGGATTCTGTGCGGTGATGTAGATCGTTCCGCCATTGATATAGAGATCTCCGTTGGAGTCGACCGCATCGGTGTCTCCGGCGCCCATGTTGATCGTGATGGTGCCGCCGTTGATCTCGAGCTTCGCCGTGTAAAGATCCGATTTGTTCGCGGCATTGATACCGTCATCGGCTGCGTTAAGCTCGATCACTCCGCCGTTGAGCTGGATCCAGGTTCCTTCGATGCCCTCCGCTGCGTTGATCGTGATCTCACCATCATCGATCTGGACTGCGCAGATCGCGTGGATCGCATCATCCTCCGCCTGGATCGTGACCGTGCCGCCGCCGATGTAGACGTTTCCGGTCGTCTGGTCGTCTTCATCATCGGCATGAATCCCGTCGTAGGATGCCTTGATATCGATCGATCCGTCCGCAATCGCGATGAGATCGTTCGCTTCCAGCGCACATCCGGATACGGATAAGACAAGGCTGCCGCCAGTCACCTTGAGGTCATCTTTCGAGGTAATCCCATTGTCCGAGGACGTGATCGTGAGGGTCCCGGTTCCGTTCAGCACCAGGTCCTGCTTGGAGAAGATCACGGCATCGACATTGGTGCTTCCGTCAGAGGCGAACGTTCCGGTCACCGTAAGTGAACTCTCATTGCCGTTGGTAGTGATCCATACCTTGTCCGCGGTTTTGACGTAGATGCAGGGGCTGCTCGTATTGGTGATCGTCAGCGCATCAAGCACCAGCTGCACCTTGTCGGTGTCGGCCGCTTCCACCGCGATCGTGACTTCGGAAGCGCTTCCGGATATCACATAGATGCCTTCTTCGGTGATCGTGAT
>ONYR01000160.1 GCA_900322165.1 uncultured Eubacteriales bacterium | reverse complement strand
GTCTTGCAAGGGTGGGTACTGGGACTCGAACCCAGGATATCCAGAGCCACAATCTGGCGCCCTAACCAACTGGACCATACCCACCATCATTGGTACCGGAATCGCTTCCGGCAAGCGTGCCTGCGGGGATTCGAACCCAGGACACACGGCTTAGAAGGCCGTTGCTCTATCCAACTGAGCTACAGGCACATGGAACTCACTTGATGTTTAACTTTTGCACAACTTGGAATCGGGGTGACAGGATTCGAACCTGCGGCCTCTAGATCCCAAATCTAGCGCTCTAGCCAAACTGAGCTACACCCCGACGGATGCTCTCTTGTTACGCATCAGCGATAATTATAATCGAGAGAGGGCGGGATGTCAATTGAAATTTTCAGAAACGCGGAAATTCCGTCGAATAATCATAAAGCTTAGCGCTTGCGCGAAAGCCGTCGATCGTCAGAATGGCGTAGCTGTAGGGCGATCAGCCGCGGGGCTCGGAGAGCGAGCCGGGGTTCAAAATCAGCAAGCCGCCTTCCTCTTTTACAAGCGGAATGTGCGAGTGACCGTACAGAACGATATTGGCTCCTTTTTCACGGGCGGCTTCAGCAAGAAAATCCGTGGAATAGCGGATCATGTACCGATGCCCGTGCGTCATAAAGACCTTGCAGTCTTCGATGCGGAACAAGCGCTCCTCCGGGACCGTCGGATCATAGTCACAGTTGCCGTTGATGCCGGCGAAAGCCAGGTGCGGATAGCGCGGGTAGTAAGCGGCAGAGAGCGAGGCCATGTCGGAGGAGAGATCCCCAAGGTGCCAGACACCGTTGATCTCACCCTGGTAATGCTCGATCAGGCGCCTGGCCCGCATGGTATTGCGATGGGTGTCGCTGATGACAAGAAACTTTTTCATGGCTGAAGTTCCTTTTGCAGCGCTTCCTTCATCAGGCGCAGCGCCTTGCCGCGGTGGGAGACCGCATTTTTCTGTTCGGGAGTCAGATCGCCGAAGGTGCCCATGCCGGGAAACTCAAAGATCGGATCGTAGCCAAAGCCGCCATGGCCGCTCGGAGCGTGAGCGATCCGGCCTTCGGCGGTCGCGTAGGTAGTTGTGACTTCGCCGGCCGCATCGATTGCCGCAATGACGCAGACGTAGCGCGCGGTGCGCTTTTCATCCGGAACGTTTTCCATGTCGCGGAGGATGATCGCGTTTTTGATGTCGTAGGAGGTATCCTCGCCGAGCCAGCGGGCGGAGTAGACACCGGGCTTTTTGTCGAAGAAATCGATCTCCATGCCGGAATCGTCGGCCATGATGTAGTCAAACTTCGGAGCATTTTCGCCCATGGCACGGGCAGCTTCGTAGACGGTCTTCACTTTGATGACCGCGTTTTCGGTGAAGGTCGTACCGTCTTCGATGATTTCGGGATCGAGTCCGGCTTCGTTCATCGTGAGAACAGCGGCGTCCTCGATGATTTCGCGGACTTCGCGGATCTTGCCTTCGTTTTTGGTCGCAAAGATAATGGTTTTCATAGGAATGCTTTCTTGCGTTTTTCAAATCGTGAGGGATAAAGGGTGGAACGTTGGCTTGGGCTGAAATAAGGCTGACGGACGTTCCTTTGCATTGTAACAGGAAGCGCGGAAGATTGCAATCAGACGGTTTTCAGGCGGTAGAGCGTCCGCGGCCGCCCCTTCTTTCCGGTTGGCGGGATCTGCTTTTCGATGTAGCCGGCCTCCTCGAGGAGGTCAAGGTAGCGCCTGGCGGTGACGTTTGACACAGCGAGGCGCATCGCGATCGCTTCCGCGTCAAGACCGCCTGCGGCAAGGCCGGGCTCGGAGAGGATCGAGACGATGCGGAGGCACTTCTCTTCCTGCTCTTTCGGAAGACGCAGCGTTTTGCGGGCAGGCGAGGAGGCTCCGGAGAAAAAGAAACGGTCCAGCAGGTGCTGCGTGAGATCGTGGCCGCCTTCGAGACTAAGCCGAAGCGAGAGGTAGCGCCGGAGCCCGGAGCGCAGACGCCGGATGGGGCAGGGCTTTAACAGGTAATCGATCGCACCGAGCTGCTGCGCTTTGGTGAAGGCGGCAGGGGAGCGATCGGACGTGACCGGGAAGAGATCCGGACTTTTGCGCTCGCGCCATTTCAGCAAAAGCTCCGTCACCTTGTCACCACAGAGGCTGATCTCACCCATGAGAAGGTCCGGTGCTTCCCGCTCGGCGGCGGCCTTGATCAAGGCGCTCGAGTCGGAGAAGCGAAGGAGGCGGACCTCTTTCCCGCCGACCGCATTCCATGCCCGGATCAGGGCATCCGCATCGGCATCATTTTCTTCGAGGATCCAAACCGTGAGTATCATGGCGCGTGGTGTAAAGGGGACGGAGAAAACCTGTAAAACAAAGTCGGGCACCGGAGTGATCCGGTGCCCAGCTGCAATGTGTAAGGTGGTGATTGCGGAGAAGCTCCGCGGGGTAAGGCTTATTGGTGAGGCTGATCAGCGAAGCTCGGATTCCGGCGGAATGCGGAGCGTCTGACCAACGTCGAGGCCGGCATTGACGTCGATGCCGTTGTACTCGGCCAGCGCCATGATGAGGTCAACATCGCCGGTGCCGTAGTTCGCGACAACGATATCGTAAAGGGTATCGCCGGATTCGACCGTGTAGGTGTATTCCTGCGTGACGGTCGAGGAAGACTCGGAAGCTTCGGAGGATTCGCCACCCTCGGAGCTCTCTCCGGTCGAGGAGTCGGAAGACTCACCGGTATTCGAGCTTTCGAAGACCTGGCTGATATCGGAGGAATCGCCGGAGTTCAGCGAGGACTCGGAGATCTGCGAGGTGGTGGAAGAGTTTCCGCTGGAAGAGTTGTTGTCCGTCTTCTTGTTCTTTCCACCGTTTGCGATCGCGGTGATGATAATGATGAGGAGAATGATGAACGCAACCGCGCATCCGATGACGATCGCAAGACGCTTCGGATCGGAGAGAAGCTGATCGAGCAGGCTCGGAGCTCCTTCTTGCTCTTCTTCACCCTCGTTGTTGATCGGAGCGAGCGTCTGACGCTGCTGACGGGCCGTTACCTGTTCGCGGCGGAAGTCATCGACCTGAGACTCCGGAACGGGCTGAGGCTGCGGCATCGGGCGGGGCTGCTGAATCGGACGCTGTGCGGCGGCCTGCTGCTCCTGCTGCTTTTCGAAGTTTTCACGTCTCGGAAGGGTGTTGACGCCGCGCTTGGGCGCTTCGCCGGGAGCTTCTTCGACGTGAAGCACGACCATGGTCTTGTCATCGAGGCTGTGCTCGTTGGCTGCATCCATCATCGTGGAAGCGATCTGATCCGGGGTGGCGTCCTTCAGAAGACGGGTGACACGCTCCATCTCATCGTTGAGGATCGCATCGGACATACCGTCGGTGCAGAGGATGAAAGTGTCGCCGGGATAGAAGATGAAATATTTGGAGAAAGCTTCGTCGCGGGCATC
>ONYR01000035.1 GCA_900322165.1 uncultured Eubacteriales bacterium | reverse complement strand
CTGCAGCAGGAACACATAGCACATCGAATAGTACACGATAACGGCGATGAAGTCGTTGATCGTGGTGATGAACGGTCCGGAGGCGACAGCCGGGTCGATGCCGACCTTCTTAAAGAACATCGGGATCGTGGTGCCGACAGCGCTTGAAACGGTCATCGCGATCATCAGAGACATGCAGATGCAGCCGCTCACCATGAATCCAAAGCCCAGTGTGCGGCCCTTGACGATCCAGATGTAGAACGCGACAAGGACGAAGGAAATCAGTCCGAGGATGATGCCGTTGAACAGACCGTTGCGCACTTCCTTAAGGAACTGCCGCCACTTCTGCTTTCCGGTCAGATTCTCGTCCGTCAGGACTCGAATCGTGACAGCCAGCGACTGGGTACCGGAGTTACCGGACATGTCAAGGATCATCGACTGGAAACTCATGATGATCGTGAGGCGCGCAACGACCTGTTCGAACGCGCCGACGACGGCCGAAACGCCAAGGCCAAGGACCAGCAGCGTCACAAGCCACGGCAGACGCTTTTTCAGGCTCTGTCCGAGCGGTTCCTCGATATCTTCCTCTGCGGTCAAGCCGGCCAGACGCGCATAGTCTTCACCCATCTCTTCATCGACCACTTCGATGACGTCCGTCGAGGTGATGACACCGATCAGACGATTGAAATTGTCGAGTACGGGGATGTTGTTTTCCTGATAATCCTTCAGTTTTTCGATACAGTCATCAATGTTTTCATGACCGTACACATAAGGGAAGGAGGTCACGATCAAGTCTTCCAGGTTGCTTCCCTGTCTGGCAATGATGAGCTCCTTCAGATCGATGGCGCCGTAGAATTCCTGCGTCTCATCGACAACAAAGATGGTTGAAATATTGTCGTTTTCCGCGGCCTGACGGATCAATTCACTCATGGCTTCCTTGATCGTGAGGTTTTCGCGGATCGCTATGTAGTTCGTTGTCATGCGCGAACCGATCTCCTCCTCATCGAAGGAAGCGATCAGGCGCACATCGTTTCTCGACTCTTCGTCGAGCAGGTCGATCAGGAGCGTGCGGCGCTCGCGCGGGATCTGTCTGAGGATCGCAACGGCGACGTCCGGCTCGATCTCGGTAATGACCGCGGCGGCGCGCTTGGGGTCCATCTCGCCGAGGAAACGGCTCGCGTCGTCCTCGTCCAGATACTCCAGAATATCCGAGAGCATGACATCGTCCAGCACCCGGTAGACTTTGATGCGCTGTGCGGCAGTCAGGTCATCGAGAATCACCGCGATATCGTTCGCATGGTAATCCTCGAGCTTCGCCTTCATGATTTTCGGCGACGCGTTCGACCGGATGATGGCTTTGATCTCCTCGCCGTAATCCGGTTTTTCCTGCATTTCTTCGTTTTCATCACTGCCCTCATGTGAGGACAGTTCCAGCTCTTCGAGGGTCTCAAGCGTCTCCTCGGACTGGATCTTTTCTTTCACGTCATTCATAACTATCCCTCCTAACGAAAATGCGACGATTTTTTTCGTGACAGGAAGCCTCCTGGCTTCCGGGGATAGCGATCGATTTATCGCCGGGACTTTGATGGGATAAACACAGGCCGATCAGCCTTTGGCGCAGCATGTGCCGCGCTTTTACTTTTCGCCCACAGCGCTCACAAAGGAAACGCCGCAGACCGTTTTCTGATCCGGCAATGTGTTTGTCCGGTCTTGGCACAACTTAGGTCGATCGCCCGTCCCGGTACTGTCAGAACTGTCCACTACGTTTCCCTTCTTTCTTATTCTGAATTAGGCCCTTCCGCAAAGCGCAGCCTGCCTTTGCAGCCTGCAGCGATTCGAAACGAACCGCAAATTGCGGGGGATACCCGAATATACCAAAGTATACCACACATCACGGCTCTGAAAACCCTGATTTGAAAGAAAAATTTAATGATTTGCGCTTTTTTCAAAAACGTGCCCCCGGGACGGGTTCATGACTCTCACGCCAAAATCCGGTCCCGGGGGCACACTGAATGGTTAGGTTCACATCTCTTGCAGGCAGTCCCTGCGCGAGGTTTTATTGGATCAATACCGACGTTTGCGCTGCTGCATCAGGATGATCAGAAGAATGATGAGTCCGATCAGAAGGAAGATCACGACGGTCAGCAGGGCAATGATGAGGATGTTCTGGTTCCCCTGCTGATTGGTCGGCGGCTCAATGACTTTGCTGTTTTCGCTCGACTCCGGGTTGCTGCTTTCAGACGAATGCTGCGAAGATCCCTCCGGCTTGCTGTCCTTGGAGCTTTCCGCGGAGCTGTTTGTCTCGGAGCTTTCCGGCTTGTCCTTGGAGCTTTCCTCACCGCTCTCGGTCGAGATCAGCATCGACGAAGGCTCCGAGGAACTCTCGGTGGAGCTTTCCGTGGATTCGTCGCCAGACATCTCGCTCTCCGACCCGGCCGATGCATCGGGTACGACCGCGACCTTGATGACACTGCTGTAGCCGCGTCCGCCGCTCGGTGTCTCGACCATGCAGACGTAGAAGTAATCGCCAAGCTCATGCGTCGGGGCAACCAGGATCGGATAGTTTTCATCCATCATGGCCATGATGTGCGGCAAGGTTCCGTCAGAGGTGGAATACCACTGATAGGTGCATTCTCCGCCGTTCGGATCGGTTGCCTCGCAGTAGATCTTCAGCACTTTGTCATCGTTGCCCTGAAAGACAACGATATCCGACGGAACGCGGATCTGCGGCGGCAAAGCAGCCCCGCTCGTTACCTGAATGATCGCCGGACGGCTTGTCGCAAAGCCGGTACTGTTCGAAACTTCGCAGTAGATCTCCGCGCCGTCAAGTCCGGGCAGGATCCCCTCAAAGAAGAACGAACTGCCGTCAGGGCTCGTGCCCCAGCCGGCTCCGGCGTAAGCGGTCCACGGCTGCGTCATAACCGTGGAAGCATCCGTTGCCTCATAGATCGTTCCACCATAGTTAATAAACCAGCGATAGACAAGATCGCTGCCGGTCGCCTCGACCGAATAGATCGCAACCGCGCCTTCCGGATAGATAAGGTTCTGGGGCTGAAGCGTGATCGTAGGATAGTCGGAAGCTGAAGCGCTCAAGCTCATGCTTGTCAGGACCAACATCGCCGCCAGCAACAAGGCTGCGGGTTTGGACATCAGTTTTTTCATGGCGCACCTCTCTCATAATAAGGGTCGTGTAAATTCAGTATAACACAGTGCGGCTTTCCTGCAATCTCCAAAAAGGTACTTTATGGCGTAATACCGCCAAACGGATCGAATTTCTCCTCTTCCTTTAGGTCCAGCGCGTCCACAAAGTTGTTAAAGTTGTATACCGCATAGTCCAGACCGATCGGATGATGCGCGTCGCTCCCGAGATAAAACCGGCATCCCGCCTCGCGCGCTAAGAAGTACGGGCGGAGCTCCTTCTCCCGAGCCTCGCCCTGATAACAGTCGATGTCCGTGTTGAGCTCGATGCCCATGCCCTTCTTTGCCGCTTCCTTAAACAAGTCAAGGAAGACCGCATCGCTCACGAGGTCGAGCACGTCATGGTGATTGTGCTTCGGGTACATCAGCGGGCAGGTCAGGTGCGCAATGCCAACCTTCTCAAACGGAAGGTCCATCTTCAGCAGCGATTCGAACCGCCTCACGTAGGCCTTTGCACGGCCCTCCGCGCTCATCTCCTCCTCCGCGATCGTAAACCCGCTCATGTGAAGGTGCGTCGTCGGGACAATGATGAAATCAAATTCGCTTAGCCGCTCTTCCGAAATGCCCAGGCGGTCATATTTGTCCATCTCCGCTTCGCAGCCGAAGAAAAACCGGACGTTCTCACTCTGCGGGAGAGGCTTTGCGCTGGCAACGTGCGCGAAGTTCTGCGGCTCGTACCATTTTGACGCGCCCGGAACCTTCTCATCCCAGAAATGATCCGTGAGGCAGATCGTCTTCAGCCCGAACTGCTCCGCATAAGCGAGGATCCGCTCCGGCGTCTGAGCCGGGTCGGAGGAGCAGGTCGAAAGCTGGGAATGGATATGGTAGTCATGGTCAACCTTAAATCGCATTGGTAACTCCTTTTTTTGGCCGAGCTGTATTTTGAGCCGCCTGTTCTTACTGCAGCCCGATCATGGCTCCGGCCATGCTGCCTTCCTCATAGTAGAAGATATTGTTATGAGGTGTAAGAATGACCTCGACCGGACTGTCGCCCATCAGCACGAAACATTCGGAGAACTCCGTTGTCGCGCCCACGGCCGTCTTGGTCATGTAGCCTGCCTTATCTGTTGCAGTCTCCTCTTCCGTGTAGGTTCCGAAAAGCGAAAGCCCATCCTGAAACGCCAGAGCGGATAAAACATCAAACGGTGCGGGTTCATAGGCGTCGCTGTTATTGGTAAACGTAAAGAACACGCGAATCGTCCACATTCCCTCCCAGTTCGTTGTCATCTCATAACTGCCGATCTTGAACGTGTAGGCTCCGTTCGGTGTCGTGCATTCTCTCGGAAGGTCAAGCGTGACAAGCGGATAATCCACCATTTCCGGCTCAAATCCTGCTACGGACGTCTGAATCTCGTCCGTCCCGACAAAGATCTCGTACCCTGTCCCGTCGTAGTTAAAGAAACGCAGATTGAGAGGACCTCCGTTCGGATTATAGGTAAAGCTCACTGCATAGCGCTGCGTGGTGCCGCCGGCCATGTCCCTGAACATGTATTCATCGTCCGGCATGCGGTACTTTTCGTCCGGGTATGAACGCTGCAGCTCCTCGCCATCCTGAAAACACCCAAGGGAATATTCATCGGTCGGCGTCACGATGCGGTTCCGCTCGCTGTAGGTTTCAATAAAGAAACGAACCAGAGGGACTCCATAATAATCCAAAGCGGTATCGACCCCAACGATCTTAACATGAGTCGACCCGATCCAGCTCTCGCCGTAGTAGCCGTACTGCTCGTAAAAGCTGCGTCCGTCGGACGTCTCGGTAGACGAAGAGCTTGAGCTGCTTTCCGTCTGTGAAGAGCTGGAGCTGCTCTCCGTCTGCGAAGAACTCGAGCTACTCTCCGCAGCGGAGCTTTCGGAGCTGTTTGAACTGCTCTCACCCGTGGAGACTAAGCTGCTTTCTTCCGATTCGTTGCCCGCAGAGCTCTCACTTCCTTCGGGATTCGAAGCCGCAGAGGATTCGCCGCCCGAAGCCTCCGTCTTTGAGCTCTCCTCTTTTTCCGGTTTGCTCGGAACCTCGTAACTGATCTCCGGCAGACTGCTCCCGCCGTTTCCTCCCAGCGACTCGCAGCCCGGAAGCATCAGACAAAAGATCAACAGCAAAACAAGCAGGGTCTTCACACGCGCTTTCATAAAAACCTCCTCTTAAAGGGTTGAGCTTGGTTTCTTTTTTGATTAGAATAATACTGTTTTTAATTTTACCTGATTACCCTGTATTTTCAAGTCCCAACAGGGTAGATACGAGGCAGGCCGGCGCGCTTTTTTCGCCGCCCTGCAGAACGGAGACTCCTATGAAAGCACCCTTTTCACCGTACCTGACTTCGATCAAGGACGGTCTCAAGCACCTCATCGCCCTTCTTCGTGAGGACTATCCGTACGTCAGTGTGCTGGCGACGGATTCGAAGGGCCTTGCGGTCCGCATTTCGCGTCACGCCCGGTCCGTCGGCAGCGAGACCATGACGACCGAGCGCGGCATTGTTGTCCGCGTGTACCAAAACGGCGGCTATTCCGAATATGCGCTGAACGATTTCGATCCGAATGATCCTGCGAAGGCAGCCGCTGAGATCAAAGAGGCCCTCTGTGCGCAGCAGGCCCTTCTGTCGCTGACCGAAACGAAGATCTACGAGACCCCCATGATCGCAGACGATCCCAAGACGCTCTTTGTCGAGATGGAGACGGAAGAGCTGCCCGAGACCTGCGACACCAAGGCACTCGTTGCGAAGCTGACCGAGTGCTCCGACAAGGCCGCCGCGATGGATGAGCGCATTGTCGAGGCGATGGCCCGCGCTCAATCCACTCACATTTCCAAGCTGTTCCTCACGCAAAACCGCGACCTGTCCCAGAGCTATGTTTACAGCGAGGGCACGCTTGTCACGGTCGCCGTGGAGGGCGGCAAGAACCAGACCGGCTACAAAGGCCTCTCCGGCCTTGTCGGGCCCGAGCTTTTCAGCGAGATGGAATCGCTCGTTGAGCCCGCGGTCAAGGAAGCGACCGAGCTCCTCTTAGCCGAGCACATCATCCCCGGCGAATACGACGTCATCACCTCACCCGAGGTTTCCGGCCTCATCGCGCATGAAGCGTTCGGTCACGGCGTCGAGATGGACATGTTTGTCAAAAACCGCGCGCTCGGAAAGGATTACATCGACAAGCGCGTCGGTTCTGACCTTGTCACCATGCACGAAGGCGCGCTTTGCGCCAAGGACGTCACCTCGTATGCCTTCGACGACGAGGGCACGCTCGCGGGCGACGTCACCGAGATCGATCATGGCATCCTCAAAACCGGTATCTGCGACCAGCTCTCCGCGCTTCGTCTTGGCACCGCGCCGACCGGCAATGGCAAGCGCGAAAACTTCGAACATAAGGTCTACACCCGCATGACCAACACGATCTTCGACTCCGGCGAAAGCACGCTTGAGGAAATGATCGCGTCGATCGACTACGGCTACCTCCTCGAAGGCATGGAAAGCGGCATGGAAGACCCGAAGCACTGGGGCATCCAGTGCATCGTCAAGTCCGGCCGCGAGATCAAAAACGGCCGCCTGACCGGGAAGATCGTTGCCCCGATCATCATGACCGGCTACGTTCCGGACCTTCTCGGGCACGTCTCGATGCTGTCAAAAGACCGCGAGGTCTTCGGCACCGGCGGCTGCGGAAAAGGCTACAAAGAGTGGGTCAAGGTCGCGGACGGCGGCCCGTACATGAAAACGAAAGCGAGGCTCGGCTGATGAAAAACCAATTCCAAACCATTCTCTCCCTCCTCAAGGAGCAGCATCCGCACGCCTTTGAGCTGCGCTTAGTAAAAACCGAGGCCTGGGAGTTCTATTTTATCCGTCACGCCCTCGACCAGAACCGCGTCGTCAACACCGAGCATCTCAACCTGACCATCTATGAGACGACCGACGAATGCCAGACGATCGGTTCCGCCTCGATGGAGATCCCGCTCACCGCGTCCGAAGAAGAGATCACGGCCATGATCCGCGAACTCTCCTACCGCGCGACCCTTGTCAAAAACGCGTACTACACGCTCACCCCGCCCAGCGAGGAGGCGGGTGGCTCCGGCGCGGTCGGCTCTGTCTCTGAATCGGCTTCTGGCGCTGATTCGTCCACGATCTCCCTCGCAGACATCGCCCGCGATTTCATCGAGACGATGAACGATCTCCCCGAGACCGACACCGAGGATATCAACAGCTACGAGATCTTTGTGCGCCGGAAGACGAGCCGTCTTGTGACCTCGACGGGCATCGATGAGACGGAGGTTTATCCGTCAAGCATGATCGAGGTCGTTGTCAACGCTCGAAAGGACGGACACGAGATCGAGCTTTACCGCAATTATACCGGCGGCACCTGCGACAGGGCTGCCCTGAAGGAAGACCTTGCCCGCACGATGCAGCGCGGCAAGGACCGTCTGCAAACCGAGCCGACGCCGAGCCTTGGCAAGGTCGATGTTGTTTTCTCGACCGAGGACATCCTGCCTTTCTATGAGTATTTCCTCGACCGCCTCGACCCGGCGATGGTCTACCGCCGTCTGAGTG
>ONYR01000129.1 GCA_900322165.1 uncultured Eubacteriales bacterium | reverse complement strand
GAAATAGTTTCAAGAGAACGTCTCCTCTTTTGAATGAAATCATGGCTTTGCCTTTACGGCTCGCCTGCGTCACTTTCGGATGTTTCGATTCCCTCATTGTCAAGCTGCCAGGCCTTCATTACCGGTTCGGTGCGAAGAAGATCGGCCGCGGCATAAGGGTCGTATTGATAATCGAATAAGAGCGTCGTCATGTAGGAAGCATCGAGCGCTTTCAGAACCGTGCTGTAATACAGCTTTCCCTCATGTTCAAAGACCGTCGCCACGCAGCTTCGGGCTTTCATGATATAGCCGGTCTTTCCGCCCATATACTCAAAACCCGGAATGGAATAGGTTCCGTTCAGGAACGAACTGGTGTTTTCGAGATCGACATCGTAATCATTCCCGCTGGCCCCGTGAAGCAGCACCGTGCACTCCTTGCAGGTCAGGATCTCTGCGATCAAAGGCTGCGCGTAGGCGGCCTGAAGGATCGTGTTAAGGTCTTTGGCGCAGGTGTAATGCTCTTCGTTAAACAAGCCGTGCGGGTTCGCAAAATGCGAATTGACAAGTCCGAGCGCTTCCGCCTTCGCGTTCATCATCGACGCGAAGGTATCGAGGTCTCCTCCCGCTGCCATCGCCAGTGCGGTCGCGGCATCGTTGTAGGAATGCATCAGCATCGCGTACAGAAGATCGCGGTAGGTCATCGAATCGCCTTCATCGAGATACATCAGTACACTGCCGTCTTCGTAGCATCCCGTGAGCTCGCCGATCTCGACCATCTCATCCAGGTCCGGCACATTTTCAACAACAACGAGCGCGGTCATCAGCTTCGTGGTCGAAGCCGGATACAGCATTTCCGTCTCATTCTTGGAAAAGATCACGTTTCCGTCTTCATCCACAATATACACACCCTCTGCTTCAAAGATGTCCTCAAATCCGGCATCAACAAAGGTTTTGACCGCAGCGTCAAGCGTCTCTTGCGCACGCTCGATCGATGCAGTGTCGGTTCCAGATGAAGCGGCCGATGGAGTCACGGAATGAAGTTCGATCGGGGTCAGTGAAGTGTTGTAGGCAGCTTCATGAACCGGGAACGGATACCAGAAGCGGTACACGACTTCCGGGAAACACCAAAGCATGATCGTTGTGAAAACCAACAAGGCCAAGAGACTCAGCAGGGTGGCTTTCAGCCCGGTATGTTTCCGGCGTTTTTTGCGAGCCGGCTTCATGAAACCGCTCCATTCTCAGCGAGTGTCATCTGAGCTTTCCAGGCTTGCCTTGCCCTTGCAAACGGCACGTCCTGAATCGCGTCAAAAGCACTCTTCTGATACTTGCGGGTATCCCGCTGCATTTCCTTGTGATGCAGCGACCAGAAATACAGGGAACGCTTCGCCTCGGAGGCCGTGTTCTGTTCATAGAACTTACGGCGGGACGGAGTCAGCAGACGGTCCGCCAGATCATTTTCCTCATCAGAGCCGGAGAAGCACAGGAAGAAAACGGCTTCCTGCATGATGCGGTTCTGCCACTCTTCCGGGAAATCGTTCATATGGAAATACAGAGAAGCCAGAATGTGTGAAGCACGGTCTGCGTTGCCGGCCCAGAGATACTGTTCGTAGACCCTCAGCAGATAGCAGGCGCGGAACAGTGACATCGGATCATCATCGGGATCCGCACAGAGATCCACGATCTCCGGCTCAAACTCTTCCTCATCGGAGGAAAGATTCTGAATGACGGACATGTTGCGCACATAGCTGTCCTTGGCAAGAGGATCTCTCAGAAACTGGATCCATTTCATTCCGTCATTCGGCATCAGTCCCTGATACCCCGGCAAAAGCGTAAGAAGTCCGACAAACATGCCTGATAACAGGAGCGAAAGCAAAAACGCACCGATCAGGGAAGACGGAGCAAACACTTTAAGGAACAGCAGGAGAAAGGCCAAAGCGGAAACCAACAGATTCACGAGAGCGCCGCCGAGGAAATACAAGGCATAGCGCGGGTCTTTCGGATCCTTTTTGAACATGACAACAGAGATCATCAAGGATTCCGGAGTCATCTCGCGCCAGACAAAAGAATTGTTTTCTTTGACCAGGGAGCGAGACCCGAACCGCAGCATGGCAAGATCAAATCCGGTCAGCCGACCGAAAAGATAATGCCCGCCGTCATGAAACACCTTCTGCAAGAGGAAAGCGATCACGAGGGAAATCAGCATCGGCACCGTACGAAACGTAGTGCCGGCACGCCGGATCAGGAAGCTGAGAAGGGATATCGAGCCCGACACAGTCAGCACCAGATAGATCGCGTTCAGCCACGGTGAAGCGGCTCTGAACGCAGTGATTCGTTGTTTCATTTTACCTTCTTTACACCAAAGGAAATTCCAAGATCCAAAGCGGAACGAACCAGATCACAGTTGGGATCGACGAATTTGGTCTTTCCGGCCACTTCTTTCAAGGAATTATGCCCTACTTTACCGTTGATCATCGCTACGGTCTGGCCGTAGTTCTCTTCGTGGATCAGGTGAGCCGCATAGGTACCGAACTGAGAAGCCAGCACGCGGTCATACGCAGACGGAGAACCGCCGCGAAGGTAATGGCCAGGATTGACGACACGGGTGTCAAGACCGGTCTGCGAGACGATGAGGTCTGCTACCTGATAAGCAACGCTCGGGTAATTGCTCTGCGCGCGCAGGGCAAGACGCTCCTTGCGCTTCATCTTGGCTTCTTCTTTGCTGAAGGCGCCTTCCGCGACAACGATGATCGCAAAGTTGCGCTGCGATTTCTTGGTGCGTCTTTCAACAGCCTTAATGACTTCATCGGGATCGTACGGGATCTCCGGAAGCAGGATCACATCCGCGCCTCCGCCAAGACCGGAATACAGGGAAAGCCAGCCGGCTTTGTTGCCCATGATCTCGATAACCATGACTCGGCCGTGGCTGTTCGCGGTCGTATGAATGCGGTCGATAACGTCGGTTCCGATCTCGAACGCCGTGTGGAAGCCGAAAGTGATGTCGGTTGCCCAGATATCGTTGTCGATCGTCTTCGGAAGGCCGATGACGTTCAGACCTTCTTCAGAGAGCAGATTGGCGGTCTTATGTGTACCGTTTCCGCCCAGTGTCACAAGACAGTCAAGGCCCATCTTGCGGTAATTCTTTTTCATGTTCTCGACTTTATCGACGTTGTCTTCTTCGATGACACGCATCGCACGGTAAGGACGGCGGGAGGTGCCGAGAATCGTACCGCCGAGCGTCAGGATCCCACGGAAATCATCTTCGTGCATTTCCTTGTAATCCCCTTCGATCAGACCGCGATAACCATCAGCGATACCGATGATCTCAGGCTCAAAGAGATTGTAGGAAGCGCGTACAACACCACGAATGGCTGCGTTTAAGCCGGGGCAGTCGCCGCCGCTGGTAAGAATACCGATACGCTGTTTTTCCTTCATGAGTCGATTCCTTTCTGATTCAAAAATTTAAACCAATGCAGGCATCATCGTGCACGCATCAGCGATAATACATATACAGCTGGCATTTCAGCATGCCGTTGTAAAGCTTGCGGCGTTTGTCCGCTTTGCGTCCGAACAGGGCCTCGAACTCTTCGTCCGGGGAAATGATGGAATAAGCATGATTCTCAAGAGGACGGAACACAACGCCCATCGTCTTGTAGAGCTCCTGTGCCTTTTGCGTGTCAAGCAACCGCTCACCGTAGGGAGGGTTGGACAGGATCAGCGCTTTTCGGTGCCCTTCCATCGGGATCTTGTCTGCGCGGAAACGAGCGATGTCCGCCTGCTCAGCACGCAGGTACTTTTCCACGTGCGCTTTTTTCGCATTCGCAAGCGTCAGTTCAACCGCGGCCGGGTCGATATCGTATCCGATCGCTTCAAAACCGATGTCCTTGCGGATCACCGATTTGGCTTCTTCTCTAGCCTGCTCCATATTTTTGAGTGGGAAGCAGCCCCACTGCTCAAACTGGAAGCGGCGCATCAGACCGGGCGCAAGATTGCGGGCTTTCATGGCCGCTTCGATCAGGATCGTTCCCGAGCCGCACATGGGATCGACAACGATACTGTCCGAACGAACACGGGAGAGATCCGCGATGCCGGCAGCCAAGGTCTCACGGATCGGAGCTTCGTTGGCGTTCTGGCGGTAGCCTCGCTTGTGAAATCCCGGGCCCGAGGTATCGAGCATCAGCGTTACTTCGTTCTTATGGATCGAAAACTGGATCTGCATCAGCGGGCCGGATTCCTCAAACCAAGGATTGCCGTAGCACTCTTTCAGACGCTCGACAACGGCTTTTTTAATGATCCGCTGGCAGTCCGGAACCGAGTGAAGCTGCGAATCCAGGCTCCAGCCTTTGACCGGAAAATGATCGAGCGATCCGATAAAATTCTCCCAAGGCGCTTCGCGAGTGCCTTCAAACAGCTCCTCAAACGATTCGGCACGGAAGCGGGACAGCACGATCAAGACGCGCTCGCCGCACCTTGACCAGAGGCTGGCCGTGCACAGATCCTTCCAGTCTCCCTCGAATAAGACGCGGCCGTTCTCCGCTGTGACATTCTCAAGTCCGTGATACCGAAGCTCATCGGCAACAAGACCTTCGAGTCCGAACAGCGTCGGGACAGCCATCATCATCGTTTGTTTTTTCATGCGTTCCTCATATAATCAATAAATTCGTAACTCAGTCCGGAAGCTTCATCCAAAACCGGCTCGCTCCGGGAAACTTCCCTCCAGATCGAGGCATCGATCTCAGGGAAATACGTATCCGCGTCTTCGATTCGCGTGTGGACACGGGTCAGATACAGTTTGTCCGCCTGATCCAGAAGCGCGCGGTACAGCGAGCCTCCGCCGATCAGAAACCACTCCTCGTCCGACTCTTTGGCCCGCTTGACAGCGCCTGCAAGGTCAGTCGTGATCTCAACGCGTTCATGGACAAAGCTGTAGGAAGGATCGCGCGTTACGACAAGATGAAAGCGCTTCGGAAGCACGCCGTGCAGCGATTCAAAGGTCTTGCGTCCCATCAGAAGGCTGTGGCCCTTGGTGAGGCGTTTAAACCGTTTCAGATCCTCCGAGAGATGCCAGGGAAGATCCCCGTTTTTGCCGATCGCATTGTCATCCGCAGCCGCTACAATCACTGAAAGCATCAGACCGCAACCTCCATCTCGATCTTATCATGGTACTGATAGCCGATGAGCTTGATGTCCTTGATCGTGAAATCGTAGAAATCATGGATCTCAGGATTGATCCAGAGCTTCGGAGCCTCATAAGCGGCTTCCCTTCTGGAAAGCTGAACCTTCAGCGGCTCGACCTGATTCTCGTAGACATGGGCGTTGTTGATGACATGGGTCAGCAGTCCCGGCTTCAGACCGACAGACTGCGCGATGAGATGTGTCAGCACCGCATACTGCGTCGTATTGAACGGCACACCGAGGCCCATATCACCACTCCGCTGTACGAGCATGCAGTTGAGGTGACCGTCCGTCACGTCCCACATGGACAGGAAGCAGCACGGATACAGCGAGCCGGTGTCAAGATACGGGATCTGCCACAGATTCACCATCATGCGGCGGCTCTGCGGATCGGTCTTTAACTGATGGATCAGGGTATCGACCTGATTGAATTCCTTGATGACCCAGCCGTAGGACGTACCGATCGTACCGTCCTCCTTCATCCACTCGTCCCAGATATGGACATTCTGCTTGTGCAGCTCTTCCACGCTGTTGGACTGCTGCTGGTAGATCCAGAGGATCTCCTTGACAGCGGTTTTGAAGGCGACTTTTTTGGTTGTCAGGATCGGGAATTCCTTCTCGAGATCGAACTGCATGACCTGATGCGGCAGCTTGTAGGTCGGAATGCCGGTACGGTTCTGGTCATAGTAGCCGTGATCGAGAATGTTCTGGACGATCGAAAGATATTGTTCATCGTAGTTGCTCACTTGGTTAACCTCGCTTCCACTTCCTTGGGCGAGAGGCTCTTGGCACCCGCCTGAAGACACAGTTTCTCGGCCTGATGAAGGTCATCAGGCTTAAGAATGATCATGGCTTTTTCGGATAATTTTGTTCCGAACGCATAGACATACTGAATGTTGATTCCCGCAAGGCTGAAGGTTTCAAGCACCTGCTGCAGTGAGCCGGGATTGTCGCTCACCTCAAGGGCCATCACTTCCGTGCTCTGCACAATGAATCCGGCCGATGAAAGCAGACGGCGTCCTTTCTCAGGATCGCTGAGGATCATGCGGCATAAACCATAATCGACACTGTCGGCGATCGAGATCCCGTTGATGTCGATTTCTCCTTCTGAGAGCGTCTTCAGAATGCCCGATAAACGCCCGGGTTTATTCTCAAGAACGGCGGTGATCTGCTGCAGCATGGCGTCCTCCCCCATCGTTGGAACTTCAGTCTCCGAAACGGAAACCTTTCACAATAGTATACATGACGAACCTTGAAAAATCAATGAGACTCTCATATAATCGTAGGAGTGAAAACG
>ONYR01000363.1 GCA_900322165.1 uncultured Eubacteriales bacterium | reverse complement strand
CGATCGGCAAGATCGCACGATTCAATTATGATCGCGCTCTTCCGCGTACAGCTTCAGGCTGTCTTTGGCTGCAGTTTTGTTGACGATCTTCGGATCCTTGTAGGTCGGAACAAGCTTCGCGACCTCTTTTCGAATCTCGGTATCATTTGCATAACTTGCGTTGAGAAGTCCGGGCAGCTTTGCAAGGAACGCCTCCGGATCAAAGTCGATCGGCTTCGCGACGTGGATCAGCTTGTTGGCCGTCTTTTCAAGGCCTTCCTCGCTCATCAGCTTCTCTTCGTAAAGCTTCTCACCGGGTCTGAGGCCGGTGTACGTAATCATGATATCCTTGTTCGGCTCATGTCCGGAAAGTCGAATGAGATTCTTGGCAAGGTCCACGATCTTGACAGGCTCGCCCATGTCAAGAACGAAGATCTCACCGCCCTTGGCGTAGGTCGCTGACTGCAGAACAAGGCTGACCGCCTCAGGAATCGTCATGAAATAACGAATGATGTCCGGATGTGTAACCGTAACCGGGCCGCCATGCTCGATCTGCTTTTTAAACAGCGGGATAACGCTTCCGTTTGAGCCAAGAACATTGCCAAAGCGCACGGCGACAAACTCGGTGTGACCGTCTTTGATCTTTTCGCTAAGGCGAAGGGATTCCGCATCATCGTAGCTGATGTGCGCCAGAATCGGAATCTGATCCGCTTTGCCTTCCTTGACCATGCGGTCGAAGGACTGGATTACCATCTCGCAAAGGCGCTTGCTGGCACCCATGATGTTTGTCGGATTGACCGCCTTGTCGGTCGAAATCAGAAGGAATCGATCCACTCCGCAAGCCAGCGCAGCGAGCGCGGTCTTGTACGTACCAAAAACGTTGTTCTTGATGGCTTCGCACGGACTGTCTTCCATCAGCGGGACGTGTTTATGCGCCGCGGCGTGGAAAACGATATTCGGGCGGTACTCGTTCATCACGTCGAAGATCTTTCTCGAGTCACGCACCGAGCCGATGATAACCTTCAGATTCAGATCCGGGAACTTATACTTCATCTCCTGCTGGAGATCATAGGCATTGTTTTCATACACGTCAAAGACAACCAGCTGTTTCGGGCTGTGTGCCGCAATCTGACGGCAAAGCTCAGACCCGATCGATCCGCCTCCGCCAGTCACAAGGATCACCTTTCCGGACAAGTGCTGCAGGATCTCTTCCGTGTTTGCCTTGATCGGTTCGCGTCCGAGAAGATCCTCGATCGACACATCACGCATGTTTTTGACACTGATCTCGCCGGTGGAAAACTGGTACATACCCGGCATGTTCTTGATTTCGCAGCCGGTCTCCTGGCAGATCGTCAGGATATCGCGCCGCTCACTGGCACTGGCACTCGGGATCGCGACAAGAATCTTATCGATATGGTACTTTTCAACGGCTGAAAGAATATCTTCGCGTCCGCCGACGATCGGGACACCGTCAATGTAACGTTTCCATTTATTCTCATTGTCATCGATAATGCAGCGCACGATATCGCCTTCGTTTTCGCGGGCGTACATCTCATCGCGCACGATCATCTGGCCTGCCGAACCCGCACCGATGACCATGACATTGTTGACTTTTTTCTTCTCAGAAATATGGCTGTCGCGTCGGCGCATCAGCAGCATAAATCGGTAAGAAAAACGCACCGCCAATGACAAGCCGTATTCGAAGATTGGGCCTAAAACGTAGTAGGAGATCGGCATTCGCATAAAGATAACCGTAATGCCAAGCACATGCAGCAAAGCGCCTATAAGCGCCGCTTCCATCATACGGTTGAGCTCGGTGAAGCTTGCGAACTGCCACACGCTCTTGTAGAGCTTAAGCACGTAGAAAATGATCTCATTGATGACGATATGGATCGGCAGGTAGTACAGATACGCTTTGAAATAATCCGTCGGAATCGACTGGAAACGCATGTCAAAGCGCAGCCACAGTGCTAGGAAATAGCCTAGCGCTGCCGCAAAAACGTCAAACAGGCACAGGTAGATGTTGATGATCTGCCAATGCTGCAGCTTGAAGCCATGTTTACGATTGTTTTGACTCATTTTGTCATCCCTTTTATGCTTGATTGTGATTTCGTTTCAAAAACCGTTTTGTGTGATACTGTCTTTTTTAGCACGATTTTCGGCACGAAAAAAGCTCTCGCAGCAAAAACTACGAGAGCCTAGAATTCCCCAATTGAGATTATAATAATACCCCGAACAGGGTATAGAATTCAATGGAATTTACTTTACTGTCAAGCGCGTTAATAATTAAGCTTTCAGTAAATTCGGATCGATGTTGATTTCCTTAAGTGCCTTTCGGTGAAGCTTATAGACATTGTCAAGACTGTATCCCATATCCTCCGCGATCTCGTTCCAGCCGTGGTAGCAGAGGTAGCGTTCTTCGAGAAGCATACGGCACTCAACGTTTTCGACGCCGGCGATCGCGGCGCGGACGTTTTCGCGGATCTCGATGAGCTTGAGGACTTCCTGATTCAAGGACTCTTCCGAGTCCATCATGCGCGCGATGACTTCTTCGCGGCTGTGGATGTTGCGGGTCGATTTTCCGGGCATGTCGGATAAGACGGCGGTCGTCTTTTCCGAGAGCTCTTTTAGAATGTTG
>ONYR01000123.1 GCA_900322165.1 uncultured Eubacteriales bacterium | reverse complement strand
TGGTTCGCTATAACAATTACAGCCAGGCAGACATGGCCGCGATGTGGGGAGATTCCTATTACCTCGATACTCCGATGCTGGAGATCGAAGCGGACGGGGAGATGACGCTTTACGACGGCGATGTATTTATCGGAACCTGGTCGCTTGACCGTTCGATCCTGACGTTCCGCTGCCCGGAGGGAACGATGATGTTCGGCTACAGCAACGGCAATATCACGTTCGGATCGAGCAACGGAGATTCATTTGTCTTCGGCAAGCTGGAATAAGCGAATGTAAATGACAAGATGGTTGCGGCAGCTTCATAAGGGCTGCCGCAATTTCGAGGAAAGAAAGATGAAAGTCATCATTTGTATTGAGGACCGCGGCGGGATGATGTTCAACAAGCGCCGGGAGACCCGTGACCGCCTGGTAAGCCTTGACATGCTCGTTGAGGCGGGAGCCTCGCGGCTTTATATCGAACCGTACTCGGAAAAGCTGTTCCGCGGCAACGAAGAGAGTGTCCATGTTGTCGAAAACGTGCTGGAAGAGACGCCTGCGGATGGCTGCTGCTTCGTGGAGGATCGGGATCTTGCGGGAAGCGAGGAGAAGATCGATACCCTCATCATCTATCGCTGGAACCGCGTATATCCGTACGACCGCAAGCTCGACATCGACATGGGCCGCTTCGAGCGGACCGGCAGGATCGAATTTGCCGGCTATTCGCACGATTGCGTCACCAAGGACACCTTCCGCCGTCTGCCGACCGGGGAGAGAAGGGAGTATGGCGATGAAGAATAAGCGTTTCAATGCCCTTAGCTTCCTTCGCACCATGCTGACGCTTTCGCTGGTGCTGGCGCTGACGCTCTCCATGGCCGGGTGTTTTGAGGTCGTGGAAGATGTGAGCTACAGCGCCGAAGGAGATATCTCAGAAAGTGAGAATCAGACGGAAAGCGAAAATGAGTCCGATACTGCGTCTGAGTCTGCTTCCGAGTCCGGTACAACGTCTGAATCCGAAACGGCCGCTGAGACAGAGCAGGCACTGACCTTTGATACCTTCACCTATGACGATGTCCCGAATTACGCTGGCTTCTACTACACCGAGATCAACGGCAATGTCCCGTTCTTCACGGAGGCGGAGATCGCCGAGGCGAATCAGGAATACTACGAATACTACAGCCCGCTCGATGAGCTCGGACGCTGCGGCTTTGCGATGGCAAGCGTTGACACCGCGCTGATGCCGACCGAAGAGCGCGGTGATATCTACTGGGTGCATCCGAGCGGCTGGCAGAAGAACTCCGGCTATGAGCGCACGCACCTCATCGCGTTCCAGATCGCGGGCGAAAACGCGAACGAGCAGAACCTGATCACGGGCACGCACTATCTCAACGGCGAAGGCATGCTGCCCTTTGAGGAGATGGTCGGTGACTATGTTCGTGAAACCAACACGCGTGTTTTGTACCGTGTCACCCCGATCTACGTTGGAGATGAGCTTGTCGCGCGCGGCGTGCTGATGGAAGCAATGTCGCTCGCGGATGGCGGAGAGGATATTCTCTACAACATCTTCGTCTACAATGTGTTCAATCCGGATGAGCATAAGCTCATCGATTACATGACCGGCGAGGTTTATGAGGGTGAGCTCGAAATCGATGAGACCGCGGCGATGGATGTTACCTACATCATCAACCGGAACTCCGGAATCTTCCACATTCCGAGCTGCGACGGTGTCCAGAACATGAACGAGAAAAACAAGATCTACTTTACGGGAACGAGGGAAGAGCTCATCGAAGATGGCTACAAACCTTGCCCGCACTGCAACCCGTAACCATTACGAATCCATACGCAGCGCACCTTCGCTTGAGGTGCGCTGCATGTAAGAGAAAGAGACTGACATGCTTCATTTTCATGCACCGAGCGATTGTCACGTGGAATACCGTGAGATCCCGATCGGTGAACATCGAGGGAAAGCGCATACCATGCGCGCACTCATCGTTCGGCCGAAAGATCAGAAAGAAAAGGCCCCCGGAGTCCTCTGGCTCCACGGAGGCGGATATGTGTCCGGCTTTCCGGAAATGGCTTACTTTTCCCGTGCGATCGACCTTGTCGTCGGGGCGGGGGCAGTCATCGTCTGCCCGAATTATCGGAAAGCTCTAACCAATCCCTATCCGGCCGCGATCAAGGACTGTTACCGCGCTCTTGTCTACGTAAAAGAGCACGCGGAGGAGCTGAACATTGATGACACGCGCATCTGCGTCGGCGGCGAGAGTGCCGGCGGCGGGCTGACCGCGGCGCTTTGCATGCTCGCGAAGGACCGCGGTGAGGTTAACATCGCTTTTCAGATGCCTCTGTACCCGATGCTCGACAATGAAGACACCCCGTCCTCCGCAGACAACCACGAGAAGATTTGGGACACGCCGAGGAACCATGCAGCTTGGGCGTTATATCTCCGCGACTTAAAGGGGAAAGAAGTCCCGGCCTACGCCTCTCCCTCCAGACGCCGCAACTATGAAGGCCTGCCGCCGTGCTACACTTTCGTCGGTGACATCGAGCCTTTCTACTACGAAACACTGGCCTTTGTCGACGCGCTGAACCGCGCAGGCGTCGAAGCCAAATGCGACGTCTACCACAACTGGTATCACGCCTACGACGTCAACCGAGCCGAAACCGAAATCTCCAAACAAGCCGCCGAGAAATTTGTCGAAGAATTCAAGCTGGCGATGGAGAAGTACAGGGCGCC
>ONYR01000121.1 GCA_900322165.1 uncultured Eubacteriales bacterium | reverse complement strand
GAGGCTTGTTAAAGTTACCTTTTTTACCGCAGGTAAAAAAAGTATTTTTTACCCGCTATCCCCTTGACTTTTCATAGCTGGTCTCCTCATCAAAGATTCTGCTCATGATTCTGCGTAAGCAAGAATAAAAGGATATTGTTCTACCACTAATGTCTTAATATACCATAGATTTATTAATCATTTCAATCAAGCAGATTTGCATGTGCAATTATTTACCCCATTCTGCCTTGACTGCCTGTTTTCCTCTTCCCTTTCCTCCCCACCTCCTGTATCATAATAATCACTTTGATCCTCTTGCCGGGGTTCCGGCATTTTTAAAGCCTCGGCTTGTGCCGAGGCTGTTTTTTGTGTTTTGTGTGTTTTTGTTTTTCTGATGAATTAAAACTGCTCCCCAATATACTCCGCAATCTTCTGGTTCCCTTCAAAGTTCGGGTGCACGCCGTCGGCGAACCATTCCGGATGGCCTTGGGTGTATTCGTGGAGGTCGATGAGCTGGAGGCCGAGGCGCTGCGCGGTCTCGCGGACGATGGGTGCGGTCTCGGTGTCGATCGTCTCTGCGTTGATGTCAAAGAGCACGATTCCGGCTTTAGTGTCCGGATAGCACCGGGGCGGGGTCATGAGAATGACGCGCGGCTTGTGGGCGAGGCTGGTATACTGCTTGACAAAGGTGTCAAGCTCGCGTTCGTAGCGTTCCTTGTTCCAGTTGTAGGGCTTTGCGTCGTTTGTGCCGAGCATGATAATGAAGATCTCAGCCTGGCTCTCGAGGGAGATCTTGTAGAACTTGTCGACGGTATATGGGTAGTCGCCTTCGTTTTGGAGTGTGCGTCCGCTGATGCCGTAGTTGATGACCTGGTAGGCATCGCCGAGCTTTTGGCCCAGGCAGTACTCCCACGTCTGCTCTGTTTTTCCGTTGACGCCCGCGCCGAAGGTGATACTGTCACCGATGCAGGCGATGTGGGTCTTTCCGGGGATGATTTTCGGGGTCTTCGGGACCGCGAGGTATCTTAAGAAAAAGTGTGCGATTTTGTCACGGAGTGCCATTTGGTTTACCTCTTCTTCCTGTGTTCTTCTCTTCCGATGACAGTGATTATACTAAAAAAAAGAGCCTTTCTCAAGGCTCCTCTAATGTGGCTTGGTACCCTTCGGCATGGCTGCCGGTGATGGTGATTTGGTAGGTCTCTCCGAAGGCCGCTTCGAACTCGATCGGCTCTAGCAGGACGACAAGCTCTTCGGGATAGATGTTTTCGTAGTTCGGGTCGCAGTATTCGGTCACGACGCGGAAACGCAGTTTGAGATGGCCGGTATCGTTAGCATTTTCGTAGAACTGCTTGTCAATGGTCCAGTCCAAAAGCTCGTCCTTCTTCAACATGGTTTTGTCCACGTTTGAAATTCCTCCGCTGGTTTCGATCCCGTCATAGCTGGCATCGATGACGAGCAAGCCGATATCTTCCTTCAGGTCGAGCTGGATCCTGAGCCTGATCTCGTTCTCTTTGTTTTGGTCCGCGCTCGGAAACAAGCCGCAGCCGGTTATGGCGAGAGAAAGGATGATTGCCAGTAAGAATGCTAAACAGAGCCTGTTTCGAGTTTTGCCGCTTTTTATATTTCTCATGATTTGCACCGCCTTTGTTGCTTTTGTTGTTCTAACGGTAGTCTAGCAAGTTTGGCTTAACGGCGCAAGTAATCGAGATTAACGGCGGCTGTCGAAAGTGCTTAAATCCTGATTAAGTCTGGCATTCTTACTTCCCATCCCTCGCCTTGTTCGCAGCATAGGCTTCTTTTTCAAAGATCGTATACGCTTCGATATCGATCTTGGCCTGCCAGAACTCGGGTTCCATGTAGGCTTTCTGCAGCTTTTCGTAGTTTTTCTTTGTCCGGTGCGTATTGATAAGAAGGCCCGCGAAGGTCATTGAAACGATGCCGCTAACGGTACTGATAAGAACGGAGGCCCAGGTGAGGTCGACACCGGTTTCTCTTTGAATCAGGGCAAGGACCGGCACCGCGATAATGATAAGTGCAATCGCAATAATGAGGGGAAGGTAAGTCTTAAACGGAACCTTGATCTTCGATTCGGCCATGATCTGTTCCCGCGTGAGATTACCTTTTTCCGTCAGCTGTTTGTCCATGAAAAACAGGCCGCCATTGCCTACGCCTTCGTACTTCGCCGGGCCTTTTTTATGTGCCAGGCTTTGGCTCATCAGCATCGAAATCCGGTTTTTCTCGGCCGATGTTCCGTTCAAAACTTTTCCCGCGGAAGTGAGTTCATAACATTCGTCGATCTCGCTTTTCCACATCTTTTTGACAGCCGGGTCGATCTCGCTAAGACGCACGATCGCCGCGTCATGAATCTGCTCGTTTGTCGGGAACTTGCCCTCCGCAAGCATGGCCGGAATATCGATTTTGCAAGGCAGCTTTACAGGGCTGCTCTCCGGCGAGGACTGTGCAAAGGCTGCCTGCGGTTCGACGATGGCTGCGGCCACCGTCGGCGCGTCAATCGTTTCCGCCGCTTCCGTCTCGGCTTCTGCACTCTCTGCCAGTGCATCCACTGTTTCCTTCAGGAAACCGACCCAGTAGACCCGCTTCTCGTCTCTCAGAAGGAACGCTTCCATACCGCTGGCATTCCGCAGTTTCTGATAGTCATGAAGGTTGCAGGCGGCTTTTATGGTTCCGGTCTTATCAAAGCAAAACTCAAGCGCGGTAGCATCGATCGGACTCGGAAGCGTGGAAAGTAACGTATCCTGAATCATCACGCTGCTCTTTATAAGTTTTCGCATGGATTTACCTGCGCCATTTTTCTTAATTAAATAGAATCCGCCTTTCTGCGCATTCCCCCAGAAATATTTCAAAAGAACGAAGAACGAAAAAACAATAAACCCGGCTACATAATAGCCGCCCTCCCTTGCCAGGCACATAATGATCCACACTGCCACAACAATGTCAATAAAGATCCGAATCACGATCAAGAAGATTTTCATTCCTACGCCCCAGTCCGATGCTTTCGCGTCGGTCAGAGCCATCCCTTTATCAGGCGCACTCGTGAGATTTGCGTTGCAGAGCGCTCGGCCAAGCGTTCTGAGATCCGGCCTTGCCGCTCTTTGCGTAAGGATTTCGATTCCGGTACGTTTCTCGATATACTCCTCCAACACAGGAACAGGCTTTTTTTCTGTTCCCTCTATGATCCCGGGGAAGAAAGACAAAACGAAAAGCGCGATCCCGACAAGCAACAATCCGCCCGCTATGATCCACGCGATCACGATCCCGATCTCGCCTATGCCCCAGGCATAATAGGCTTCTGCTTTGATAAGAATCAGGGTCCACAGCGCAGCGTAAGCGCCCATAAATAGATACTGTGCAGCGTCAAAGCGCAGCTGTCTTCCAAATAAGGATCGATAAACCTGACGTAACAGCTCCCCTGGCGCATTCGGATAAGCATCGATCGCCTCATTTGCCAGCTGTCTCTGGCGGTATCCGCGATGATCTCTAATATAAAACAGGAGATAATAACCGACAGCAATCACTGTC
>ONYR01000202.1 GCA_900322165.1 uncultured Eubacteriales bacterium | reverse complement strand
TCGTATTCAAAGGGAACGATATCCGACGTTGCCTCGAGCCACTTCAGCATATCAAACTGCATCTCGCGAACAATATCCTTGTAAGCGGGATCGTTAATCAGGTTGTGCTTCTCCTGCGGATCTTCCTGCAGATCGTAGAGCTCGTCCTGATTGGAAACGCGGCTGATATATTTGTACCGCTCACCGCGGAACATGATGCCTTTGGAATGCGCGATCGGGTCAGACTGCGCCTTCATCTTCGGATAGTATTCCATCGTCTCCGGAACTCCGGGCGGGAAGCTGTGATATTCATCGCAATGGACTTCTTCGGGAATTCGTCCGCCTTCACTCGCCGCGTACTTGCGGTTCACATAGTCGTGTTCCTTCAGGTTCCGTCTCAGAGAACGTCCGAAATGAATGTGGCTGGACTCCACGCCCGCGAAGTCAAGCGCGGTCGCGTAAAAGTCAACCAGTTCAGCCAGCGCATCGCTGATACCGGGCTCAAAATCGACTCCCTTCGGAGGTTTGACCAAAAGCGGAACACGGGTCAGGCAGTCCTCAAACGCGTTCTGAGCTTTTTCCGGAAGGCCGTAGTCGCCGGCAAAGTCGCCGTGGTCGCTCAGGAAGAAAATCGCGGTATCATCATAAATGCCCGCTTCCTTAAGTGCCGCGACCAACCTGCCGAACTGATCGTCGATCTTCAGGCACATGCCCTGATAGACGGCTCTCAGTTCGTCCCACTCTTCTTCCGTGAAATCATCCATGCCGACATATTCATGGATTCTTTCGATGATCCTCGATTTGCCCGTGCAATCTTCCAGTTTCACTCTCGGCTGGAGCTTACTGCGGTCAACCGCGGAGAAGTACGGCTCCTCCACTCCGTAGGGACAATGCGGAAACTGCAGTCCCAAAAACAGGCACATTGGCTTATCGGTCGGAGGATTCTTGATGACGTTAATGGCTGCGTCAACGGTTTCATCGTCGCCGTTATAGTTTCTCCCGTTTTCATCGAGCCCAAGCTCGCCTTTGAAATGGGAATAATAATATTTGGTTCCTTTAGCGCCACGCTCGACCCCGCTGACCGGTCCGGGAGCTTTTGGCGCGTTGCCGCCGTAATAGATCTCATCCGCATGGCTGTCAGCCCATCCGGGAATCTCTCCGGCCAAAAGGTCGTTGCGGGCATTCATCCAAACGTAATACCCGCCACGTCTCAGTTCACTGAACAGTGTCTCTTCACCCGGACGAAGCAGGTATTCCATCGTTCTGTGGCCACGCACATGAGGATATAAGCCGGTGAAAAAACTGCAGCGGCTCGGTACACAGACCGGATTCTGACAATAAGCCCGGGAGAAGGATACGCCCTCCTCCGCCGCCAGCTTATCGAGGTTCGGAGTATTCATGGCTTGGTTGCCAAGATGACTCATCACGTCCGCTCTCATCTCGTCCGGGTTGAAGATGATGATATGGGGCTTTTTTGCCACGAACTTTCACCTCCTACAGTTATCTACGTAGTGATCAGGGCTTTTCTTGACGAAACCTTTTCATTTCATGAAATTTGAAATATAATAGATTGAGATGTCAACATGGTTCTGCTGTATTGAACGATACAGCCGAAAAAAGCATGCTTTCATCCGGAATGTACTTATAATAAAGAAAGATTCCGTTTTCGCAAATCCGCAATCCTTCTCATTTCCCCATGCTTTCTCTTTTCTGTGCGGAATGTTCAAATCTGCGGGCAAGCGAAAATCTGCGGGCATGTGATAATCCGCGAATCTTCTCTTTGTTTCAAAACGCTTTTTAACCGATTCCATCCTTCTCACGGGAGAGATTGTATGAATACATTTTTCCGTTCATTCGTACATGGAGTCCGAACCGCTCGAAAGGAAGCACTACGCTATGTCGTACTGGCGCTGATTCCCCTGCTTCTCGGTCTGGCACTTCTGTTTGTCGTAAGGGCAGCTATCCACTCCCAGATCGAAACGAACGCCAAGTTGAAAGTTGATCTGCTTGAAGAATCGGCTTCCGGCATTCTTTCCGAAACCGAGCAGACCGCTTCGATGATTCGTACCGATCCGGAAATAAACAGGATTCTTCGAACATCCTCGCTCTCTTCAAACGATTATGCCGATCTTGTCAGCCGCCTGAATTTTTATTATCAGAACAGTCCTTTCATCGATCAGATCTATCTCCTCAGCCCTTCGAAGGATGTTATTATTAATCCGTTTGGTTATTTCCTTTACAAATCGGCCGCCGCGCTTTTGTCTACTATCGACAATTCGATCGCGCTTACTCCGGAATCCGTCCGCTCAGGATGGAATGCTGTCAACCAGAATTATGCTCCGCCTTATTATCTGGTTCGCTTTTCGGAGGACGAAGCAGACCGATCCCCGAATATGCTCGTGATCACACTGAAAAGCCGTGACTTTGTTCGAATCATGGATCAGGTCGATGCCGATCTCTGCTGTCTGTATAATGATCAATGTGAAATTTCTACGCTTGTCCTCTCTCATGAAATAGTCGAGTGGGAATCGGATGAGGCTGTCTCTTCCCTTCTTGGCAAAAAAGTTGTGTGTATGCGCCGAGCCGGTGAGTATTTTAACTATGTGGTGGCTCTTTCAACGGAGGAATACCACCGACCGCTTCATTATATTCTGACCGCTTTCCTGTTCTACTTTGCCATCATTACCTTGTATTTCATTTGGGTGTTTACTCGTGACTACACGCGGCGTTACAAACGTATTTCCGCGCTGGTTGAAGCTTTGCCCAAAACAGAGCAGCACGGAACTTCTTATGAAGAGCTTTGGCAGGCCGTCCACCAATCGATTATTCGGTTCCGCGAAAACGAGCAAAGTGGCCAGGAACTGAAGCGAGCCCGCAATATGCGGTACCTGATGAACGGATATCAGAACGCCGATGATGATCTGCTCCGATCCTCCGGTATTGAGCGTGGCAAAGGCTATTACGCAGCCACCCTCTTTATTCAGGATTACGGTAAAATCTGGTCCGAGAAGGCAACCAAGGAATCCGTACAGGTACTCGACGTTATCTTCCAAGCCGCGTTTTCCCGCTATGAGAGCGCGGACTTCTCGACAGCCTGTGTCGATATGTATCCCAATTACACGGTTATCTTCAGTGTCAAAAACACTGAGAATATTAAAGAAGAGATCCGTGACACGCTGGATAAAGTGATTTCTTTCCTTAAAGACAGTTTTCAGGTCTCCATCTCCTGTGTCGTCGGGCGATGGACCGAAAGCGCCGAGGATATCGGCCGCAGCTTCGAGGAAACACTGGATACCTATGATTTTATCAGTGCCGTAGGCAGTGAATCCGATGTTGTTTTCCAGGAGGAGATCGACCGTCATCCCGGCATTTTGATGGGTGGCAACTATCTGAAGCAGCTGCAGGTCTTAATCAACACGGTGCTTCTCGATAAGTTTGATCTGATTCCCTCCATGGTTGATACCCTGATTCAGGAAAATATTCTCCCCTATTCCGAGCACACGGCCTTGTTCCGCAGCCGTACCCGAACCGTCAGCAACATCTTAATTGAAACCCTGTTCCGTTCTTCTCTTCCGCTCGAAAAGCGAAAAGAAGCCTTTGAACAGATTACAAACAGCCGAACCTCGCCCATCGAGCTGAATGAAGTGGCTCGCCGTGTTTTCTCTGATCTCGAACCGCGCGTGGAGAAGCCTGCCAGCTCTCTTGTCACCCGTGCCTGCGACTACATCAATCAGAATCTGAACGATTACAATCTCTCCCTGCCGCTCATCTGCGAATCCGTCGGATGCAGTGTGCAGCACTTGAGCCGCTTGTTCCGATCCGAAATGGATACGACCATCAACGAATATGTTCATTTGCAGCGCATTAACCGCTCCCTTGAACTGCTTGAAGACAGTTCCCTATCCGTTGCCCAGATCGCGGACCAGGTCGGCTATTCCAGTCTCGACACCTTCTCGCGTAACTTCCGCCGTCAGACAGGAACCACGCCTTCCGAGTACCGAAACCGATTAAAGTCTTGATATTCTGCTGATTGAAAGCTTAAAAGATATCCCAGCATTACGGAGAATCCGATGGAAAGCATCCAAGAACAATTAGCTTTAAACTACTCGATCAAAGACCTTCCTACATACATTTCCTCCCGCTGTCTTGACCGCAAGACCGGCGGCGGGGATTGTTCGGTCTGCACGGAAGTTTGCCCGGTCATGGCCTATCCCGAAGGAAAGCGCAAACGCCCGGACTACAAGGACTGTATCAAGTGCGGCATCTGCAGTGCTCATTGCCCTGCCCGCTCCATCGCGCCTCCCGCCGTACGTGTCGACCGCTTTCTGATGGCGCTTGGCAAGGCCGGAGAGCTTGGCATCAGCTGTGATGAGGACGATTCCACGGTGCTTTCGCTTCATGTCAGCTGCCTTGCCGCGATCAGCTGGGAGCAGCTCGCGATGGCCGCAATCAGCAAAGGGCTTGTCATTTCCCTTAACGCCTGTGGCAAATGCACCCGAGAAGGGTTTAAAGCGTTGATTAAGGAGAATCTCACCCGTCTCCGCGAATTTCTCGGAGACGATCTCTACGCTCAAAAAGTCAAGGTGCTCGAAAACGGCACCCCATACGTTCCCGAAAACACCGGCATGAGTCGGCGGGATCTCCTTCAGTTTTTCCGCCACATGCCGATCGACGAAGCCACACAGACCCTGCCGGAACCTTTGGATCAGCGCGATTCCGGTCTGTTCTACCGTGCCATGCTGCGCGACGCGGTTAAGGATGCAGCTTTGAAAGTACCCGAAGGAGCGGCTAAGCCGCGCTACCGCATGACGCTGCCGGTGTTTACGGACAACTGCTACGGCTGCAACGCCTGCGCATTGACCTGTCCGCAGAAAGCCCTCAAATTTGTGACCAGCGGAGATACGCTCATTCCAACGGTTGAACCCTGGCGCTGCATCGATTGCCCCGTTTGCGCCAGCACCTGCAAAGTCGGAGGCATCACCAAGACCGCGCCGATGAAAGTATCTTCCCTTGACCGCGTGGCCCTGAAAAAGATCCCGCTGTATTACTGCGCAACCTGCGGCAAGCCGCGCACCAAGGACGCCGAGCGCGGGCTCTGCACCTCCTGCCTGCGCAAAGCGAAAGCACTTGAGCGCTCGGAGGCCCTCAAAGCCGAAAAAGCCGCCAAGGCTGCAGCTGAAGCTAACGCTCTCAGCCCTAAGGATATAGACAATTAAGACCAAAAAAAGCCCTTCACGGACCTCTCATCCAAGGACCGTTGACAGGGCTTTTATTCGTAGAGTATGATTGATTTAATTCAGCCAGTTAACGTTTTTCGGCAGGGCTTCGCTCGCTTTCGCCTTGCCTTATTCTTTTGCAGGAGGTCATTTTTATTATGGCAAACGCAATCGTCGGTCAAAGCGGCGGCCCCACTTCCGTTATCAATTCCAGTCTCGCCGGTGTTTTCCAGGCATGCGAAATGCGCGGAGCGGAGCATGTTTACGGAATGCTGCACGGTATTCAGGGACTTCTCGATGAGAAGGTCTGCGACCTTGGGCAGCGCCTCAAAACCTTTATGGATATCGAGCTCTTAAAGCGCACGCCTTCCTCTTTCCTTGGCAGCTGCCGCTATAAGCTTCCCGATCCGAACGAGGACGAAGCCACGTACGAAAAGCTCTTCGCGATCCTGAAGAAGTTGGATATCGAGTGGTTCTTCTACATTGGCGGTAACGACAGCATGGATACCATCAACAAGCTGAGCCAGTACGGAGAGCGCATTGGTTCTCCGATCCGCTTCATGGGTGTCCCCAAGACCATCGACAACGAC
>ONYR01000120.1 GCA_900322165.1 uncultured Eubacteriales bacterium | reverse complement strand
GGGCGAAGCGCTTTCGCTGGAGACTTCGGAGAAGGGTGCAGCGCTCAAGCTTCACTTCGGTCCCTTCGAGATCAAAACGCTGCGCCTGAGTTTCTGAGACACCTTCCTTTCGGTTGTGCCTTGTTTTAGCAAGGGGCTTATGATACAATAAGTCAGATAAAATCTATCCTGAAAAGGAAATGTGAAAAGATGTATAAGCGTATTTTACTGAAGCTCTCCGGCGAGGCGCTCGCAGGTGAAAACGGATTCGGACTGGATCTTTCCAAAGCGAAAGATGCCGGACGCCAGGTCATCGCGGCAAAGGAAACCGGTGCACAGATCGGCATTGTGATCGGCGGCGGCAACTTCTGGCGCGGCCGTTCCTCTGAAGGCATCGACCGTGTGAAAGCGGACCAGATCGGCATGCTCGGAACCGTCATGAACTGCCTGTATGTTTCGGAAGTGTTCCGCGGCATGGGTATGGAGACCTCCGTCTACACTCCCTACGCGATCGGTCTGTACACGGAAGTGTTTAACAAGGACAAAGCGGTGCGCGACATGGAAGCGGGCAAGATCGTCTTCTTTGCGGGCGGCACCGGCCATCCGTTCTTCTCGACCGACATGGGCGTTGCCCTTCGCGCGGCGGAGACGGACTGCGACGTCATTCTGATGGCGAAAAACGTGGACGGCGTGTACGACAGCGATCCGAACCTGAATCCGAACGCCAAGAAGTTCGATACCCTGACCTATCAGGAAATGCTTGCGCGCTGCCTGCGCGTGATCGACCTTCCGGCCGCGGCGTTCTGCATGGAGAACCATATTCCGTCGGTGCTGTTCGCGCTGAAGGAAGAGGGCAGCATTGTAAAGGCCGTGAACGGAGAAAAGATCGGAACGATGCTCAGCTGAGCTCACACAGTTTGTCCAAACCGCTAAGGCGGAATTTTCAATACAAAGGAGATAGGAACATGGCTGTTTATGAAATCAACGATAGCAAAGTCAAAATGGAGAAGACCCTCTTGAACCTTGACGCGGAATTTAACGCAATCCGTGTCGGACGTGCCAATCCCCATGTCCTCGATCGTATCGAGGTCGACTACTATGGTACAATGTCTCCTCTCCAGCAGGTAGGCAATATCATGGTTCCCGAACCGCGTGTCCTTGCGATCCAGCCCTACGATCCGTCGATGCTGAAAAAGATCGAGAAAGCAATCATGACCTCCGATCTTGGCATTCATCCGACGAACGACGGCAAGGTCATTCGCCTTGTCTTCCCGGAGCTGACCGAAGAGAAGCGTAAGGAAACGAGCAAGACCGTTAAGAAAAAGGGTGAGGATGCAAAAGTAGCCCTTCGCAACATCCGCCGCGACGCGATGGAAGCGATCAAGAAGGACAAGAAGAACAGTGATATCACTGAGGACGACCAGAAGAATCTCGAAGAGAAGCTTCAGAAGCTGACCGACGAATATATCAAGAAAGTAGACGCGAAGATCGAAGTCAAGACCAAAGAGGTCATGTCGATCTGATCACGATCTCACATGTCAATTTATCGTGCAGCCGGCTCTTCTGCGGCTGCACGAATTCTTAATACGGAAATAATAACGGAGACATCGGTATGGATGAAAACATGGTAACGGCTATTCCTGCAGAGCGAATCCCGAGGCATGTCGCGATCATTCTTGACGGAAACGGACGCTATGCAAAGTCGAAAGGCCTCACACGGCCTCAGGGGCACAAGGCCGGCGCGGATAATGTTGAAACCATCAGCGATGCCTGCATTGAGCTTGGAATTCCATACCTGACGGTGTACGCTTTTTCCACTGAAAACTGGAAACGGTCGGAGGAGGAAGTGTCCTACCTGATGGGGCTGATGCGCTGGTATTTGAAGAACTATATGGCAACGGCGCTCAGGAAAGGCATTCGGATGCGCGTGATCGGGGACCGGTCGAAGCTCGACCCGGAGATGGTGCGCGAGATCGAGAAGGATGAGCGCGAGACGGCTCATCTGACAAACCTGAACCTGACGTTTGCGATCAATTACGGATCGAGGGATGAGATCACCCGCGCGGTGCGAGCGATCGCTGAAGAGGTGAAGGAGGGAAAGACGCTTCCTTCCGAGATCGATGAGAAACTCATCAACGCCCATCTCGATACATCGGTGCTGCCGGACCCGGATCTTCTGATCCGTACGAGCGGTGAGGAGCGGCTCAGCAACTTTCTGCTCTGGCAGCTGGCCTACAGCGAATTCTATTTTACCGAGAAATATTGGCCCGAGTTTACACCGGAGGACCTGAAGGAGGCCGTGCTGAACTATGCCTCACGCGAAAGACGGTTCGGCGGGCGTAAGTAAACCGGGGCACGACATACAGTTGTTGAAGGAGTGAACGAGTATGAAAACACGATTTATCAGCGGAGCGGTCCTGACGGTCGTCGTGGCGGCAATGCTGATCATGGGCGGTTGGGTCATGATGGCCGGACTCTTGCTGCTGACGCTCGGCGGCGTGTATGAGTTTCATCACGTCATTTCGGCCAGGCCGAAGGAAACAGCGGAAGGGGAAGACAAAAGTGATGCGATCCCTCGCAATCCGATGATGATCACCGCGCTGGTTCTGTCAGCGATCTGGCTTCTGATGGTCGTGCTGTTTACGGATAAGGTCATGAACGGGCCTCTCGGACTGCATTTCATCGGCGGTATGATGCTTGTCTTTATGGTGGAATGCGTCGTGCTGTTCCCGAAGCGTACGTTTGCGGACGCGGCGCTGAGCCTGATGAGTGTCGTGTATGTCGCGATGCTGTTTTCCGTGCTGTACCTGATCCGCGCTTCGGAGAACGGTCACTTCTTTGTATGGTATGTCATTGCGGTTTCGTGGGGCTCGGATACCTGCGCGTACTTCACCGGCATGATGCTTGGCAAGCATAAGATGGCTTCGAAGTTGAGCCCGAAGAAGACGGTAGAGGGAGCGATCGGCGGTGTTGTCGGTGCGATCATCATCTGCGTGATCTTCGGCATGATCATCGCGAGTACCGTCATGATCGATTCGGCCGTCATGCTGAAGTTCTCGCTTTTGACGGGTCTGATCGGCGGTATCGTTTCGGAGATCGGAGATCTGTTTGCGTCTTCGATCAAGCGTGTGCTGAACGTCAAGGATTATTCCAGACTGATCCCGGGCCACGGCGGAGTGCTGGATCGTTTCGACAGCACGCTGATGGCCGCGCCGGTCGTATTGATACTTTTGGATCTGTTTTTAATGATCTGACAACATGCGGTGAAAGCGGGCCTTTTGGCCCGTCTTTCGCCTGAAGCAATGAGGAAGTATATGAAAAAGGTAGTGGTGCTTGGCAGTACCGGCTCGATCGGGACACAGACGCTGGATGTAATCCGGCACTTTCCCGATCGTTTTACTGTGACCGGACTGGCCTTTGGCGGAGCAAGGTGTGAGGAGTTTGCAAAGCAGATCGCGGAGTTCAAACCGAAAGCAGCCGCGGTGTTCGATGAAAGCGCGCTGGGGAGGCTGAAGGAGATCCTCGGAAGCGAGGCGGAGCATGTCCGTCTGCTGGCGGGCATGGAGGGATTGATCGAGCTGGCTTCGATGGAAGAGGCAGACATCGTCGTGACGTCCATGGTCGGCATGATCGGCATTCGCCCGACCGTCGCCGCGATCGAGGCAGGCAAGGACATTGCGCTGGCCAACAAGGAGACGCTGGCCTGCGCCGGTTCGTATATCATGAACCTTGCGAAGGAGAAGGGCGTTTCGATCCTTCCGGTCGACTCGGAGCATGGGGCGTTCTTCCAGTGCATGCAGGGCGTGCGCAAGGAGGACGTGCGGAAGCTTTGGCTTACCGCGAGCGGAGGCCCGTTCCGCGGCTTTACCAAGGAGCAGCTGGAGACGGTCACGCTTGAGCAGGCGCTTAAGCATCCGAACTGGTCGATGGGTGCGAAGATCACGATCGACAGCGCGACGCTGATGAACAAAGGCATCGAGATGATCGAAGCGAGATGGCTGTACGATGTCGAGCCTTCCGCAGTTGTGCCGGTGATCCATCCGCAGAGCCTGATCCATTCGATGGTCGAGCTGAAGGACGGCTCGGTCCTGGCGCAGCTGGGACCGGTCGATATGCGGCTTCCGATCGAGGTTGCCTTGTTTTACCCGGAGCGCGGGGAGCATGTTGCCACGCCGCTGGATTTCCGTACGATCGGAACGCTGACGTTTGAAGCGATCGATGAAGAGGTCTTTCCCTCGATCGCGATGGCGCGCCACTCGATGGAGGTCGGTGCGCTCCTGCCGGCTGTGTTTAACACGGCCAATGAGGTGGCGGTCGCCAAATTCCGCAGACGGGAGATCGGATTTACCGATATCTACCGCCTTGTGGAGCACGCGATGAACCACTATGAGAAAACCCAGCCGATCCGAGAGGATTATACGATCTCGGACGTGCTTGACATTTGCAGAGAGGTTGAATACTGGATTTGAATATCGTTGTCAGTATCGTATTAACACTGTTGGTATTTACGCTGATCGTCGTGATCCATGAGGGCGGTCATTTCTGGATGGCCCGCAAGATGGGCGTTTTTGTGGAAGAGTTTGCCATCGGCATGGGCCCGGCGATCTATAAGCGAATGACAAAGAAGGGCATGCGCTTTTCGATCCGCGCACTTCCGATCGGCGGTTTCTGCCAGATGAAGGGCGAGGAGCAGCAGGAAGGCGTGGTGCCGGATGAGGATTCGTTTACCGGGAAAAAGCCCTGGCAGCGTGCCCTCATCGTGTTTGCCGGCCCGTTTATGAACTTTGTGCTGGCCTTTGTCCTGCTTCTGATCCTGAATATCGCGGTCGGATACATCAGCCGTGAAGTCGTGGTGGCGGAAGCGGACTTTCCGGCAGCGGAAGCAGGCCTTGAAGAGGGCGATACGATCATCGGCATGAACGGTGAGATCGTCCGCAGCTATTCGAAAGTTACGCTCCTGATGATGTTCTACGAGCCCGGCGATGAGGTCACCTTGAAGGTGAGAACGCCGGAGGGCGAAGTAAAGACACTGACGTTCGTTCCGAAGCTGGATGAGGCGAGCGGACGCTACCGCATGGGATTCTCGGTGACGGTATCGGGAAGCCTGAAGGATCAGATCGAAAAGAGCGGATTCTTCCCGGCAGTGGGAAGCGTGATCGCGCAGAGCTTCTGGGACATGCTGTTCCAGATCGAGATGACGATCCGTTCGTTTGGCATGCTGCTGAGCGGAAAAGTGGGACTTGACGGGCTGACCGGGCCGGTCGGCATTGTCAGTGTTGTCAATACGACTGTGCAGGAGTCCAAGAGCTACGGCATCATGGCGGTCGTGCAGTCGATGATGGACCTGACGGTCCTCATCAGCGCCAACCTCGGCGTGCTGAACCTGTTCCCGATCCCGGGACTCGACGGTTCGAGACTGCTGTTCCTGCTGATCGAAAAGATCCGCAGAAAGCCGATGAATCCGAAGGTGGAGAACGCGATCTACCTTGTTGGCTTTGTGCTGTTGTTCGGACTGATGATCGTTGTCGCGTTCAATGATATCCTTCGACTGTTTAAATAATTCAGATAGAGAGGCTAGCTATGTACACCAGAGAGCAGACACGTGTCGTAAACATCGGTAATACGGCGATCGGCGGAGGAAATCCGATCCGGATCCAGTCGATGACGAACACCAAGACGGCAGACGTTGCATCTACCGTTTCACAGATCCTTCGTCTTGAAGAGGCGGGCTGCGAGATCGTGCGCTCAACGGTGCCGGATGAGGCGAGCGCCAAAGCGATCGCACAGATCAAAAAGCAGATCCACATTCCGATCGTCGCGGACATTCATTTCGACTACCGCTGCGCGATCTGGGCGATGGAAAACGGAGCGGATAAGATCCGCATCAATCCGGGCAACCTCGGCGGCAAGGAGAAGCTGAAGCTTGTCGTTGATAAAGCCAAGGAATACCATGTCCCGATCCGCGTCGGCGTCAACAGCGGCTCTCTCGAGCAGGATCTGTTTGCGAAGTACGGCCGCACGGCCAAGGCGCTGTCGGAGAGCGCACTGCGCAACGTCGGGTATCTGGAGGAGTTCGGATTCGAGGACATCGTTGTCTCGATCAAAGCCTCCGACGTCAATCTCTGCGCACAGAGCTATGAACTGTTTGCGAAAGAGCGCAATTATCCGCTGCACCTTGGGATCACCGAGGCGGGTGGCGTGATGGACGGATCGATCAAATCCGCTCTCGGCCTTGGCATCATGCTGCGCGAAGGTCTCGGCGATACGATCCGCGTTTCGCTGACCGGCGATGTCGTAGAGGAAGTGGTAACCGCGAAGAAGATCCTGAGCTTTATGGGGATCCGCCGAAGCGGCGTGGAGATCGTTTCCTGCCC
>ONYR01000118.1 GCA_900322165.1 uncultured Eubacteriales bacterium | reverse complement strand
GCTTCTCCTCGCCTTCGATCGTGAGCGTGACATGGCTTTTGCTGCTGCCCTCGCCATGTTCCGGACGCACGAGCTCGAAAAGAGGCTCGCTGCCACGGTTCGCGTGAAGAAACGCGGTCGCCAGATACATGGACAGGATCAGGGCGGTCGCCCCGATCATCATGCCCCATCTCCGGCACCGAAACCGGTGGTACAATCGCTCGCCGTCCTCCCGCCCGGAGGTTTCAACAAGAATGCGGTGCACCTCGTCGGACTCTTTCGCTAAGGCTTTCGGTTTCAGCCAGCGCTCAATGGTCTCTCCCGCAGGAATCAGGAAAAACACCTTATCCTCCCGACGGCTGACGGGGCGGCGCGCGTAGCAGATCACCATAAAGGCGATGAGCGAAAGATCCACTGCTAGCAGCACGTAGTGCAAGATCATCGTTTCCCTCCTTCTTTGCCATCCCCGGTGCTACAGATCGATTCGGGCGATCCGCCTTGAGATCAGCAGGCTGAGAAGACTGATCACAAGGCAGACAGCCATAATCAGATATCCGCGCACTGAGGTATACAAAGGCGCAAGATAGTCCGGAGAGAGAACCAGGATCAGCACGACGATCCCGAACGGCATCACGGTCATGATCCGCTGCTCCATGCGTTTCTGTGCCAGCAGCAAGCGCACCTCCGCACGGATCTCCATGCGGTCGGTCAGAAGCCGGATCGTGTGATCCATGACCTTGGCAATATCGCCCTCGGAGCGTTTGCAGATCTGGACCGAACGCCCAAAGGAACGGATCTCCTCGATCCCGCTTCGCCTTGAAAGGTCCATCAGGCTTTCCTCGATCGGAAATCCAAGCCGGATCTGCGAGACGATGAGTCCCCACTCCCGCCAGATCAGCGGCATCAGATGCTCATCCATATCCTCGTAAGCCGCAATGAACGAGCCTTCAAGGGATTTTCCGGCTCGAAGTCCGACCGTCAGATCATACAGCGCCTCCTTGAACTCAAGGATCAACTGCGTCCTTCGCTTCTCAATCCGCTGCCTCCGAAGCAGGTACGGTCCTGCGGCCGTGCCAAGCCCTGCGAGAAACAGGATCGGAAAGAGGTTACGGAAGAAGACCGCCATCACGGCGCCGCCTACCGCACCGCCCGCCAGTGCCGAGAGAAGCGTTTCTAAGGCGCTCAGTCGAAGCTTGTCATACTCAATGCGTCCGCGCTCCATACAAACCGCTCTCCTTTCCGCTTCATCAGCGTTTCGATTTGCACTTCGCCATTGACTGCGTCAAGGACCCGCACGATCTCCACGATCCGCCTGCGGCCGTCACGGCCTTTTTCAAGGAAAACCATCAGATCGAGCGCTGAAGCGATTTGCTGACGGATCGCCTCGAGCGGCATATCACCCCCGGTCAGCACCATGTTCTCGATGCGCCTGAGCATGTCGCGGCATGAGTTTGCATGGCCCGTTGACATGCCCGAGTGCCCGGTGTTGAGCCCTGAAAGCATGTCCACAGCGGCTGCATCCCTCACCTCCCCGATAATGATCCGGTCCGGGTTCATCCGAAGACTTGCCTTTATCAAATCTCTCATCGAGATCTCCCGGCTTCCGGAGTGATTGCTGTTTCTGGTTTCAAGCGTGACAACGTTCGGCAGATCCCGAAGCTGCAGCTCCGCAGAGTCTTCGATCGTAATGACACGTTCCGACGGATCGATGTATGACGAAAGAATGTTCAGCAGCGTGGTTTTCCCACTTGAAGTCGCGCCGCATACAAAGATGTTCTTCCGCTCCGCGACCGCTTGTTTCAGGAACGCAGCGATCCTCTCATCCGCGCTGCCGTTTTGGATCATCTCTTCCATCGTGATCGGGTCGGTTCGAAATTTTCGGATCGTCAGGACCGCCCCGGAAAGCGAGACCGGCGGCAGCACGACACTGACCCGCGAGCCGTCGGGGAGTCTTGCATCCGCGATCGGATCGGCCTCATTGACTGTTCGGTTCACACTTCCGACGATCTGCTGGATCAGGTCTTCGAGCCTCTCTTCGCTCTCGAATCCTCGCTGTGAGCGCCGCATCCGTCCGTTCTTGACAAAAAAGATCCGCTCCGCACCGTTCACCATAATGTCAGTGATGGCCTCATCCTGCATCAAAGGTTCCAGCACGTCCATCCCGCAAAGCGAGTCAAACAGTCGCTTTCCAACACAGACTCTCTCCCGAAACGCATACGGCCTGACGGCTTCCAAAATCAGGTTTCGGATCACTTCTTCCTCATAGATCCCGCGGTCACGCGCCCTCTCCTTGATCTCAAGGCGCAGTTTCCCATAGGTTTCGTCCAGGCGCCGGTTCCAGCTTTCGTCCGGCAGCGCGCACACTATCCCATCATTCTCACCGCCTCTCTCACACGCTCCGCCAGAGTGGAGTCTCTCCGAAGCACCCTCAGTCCTTCCCTGATCTCCCACAGATTTCGCTCATCGGGCAAGAAAAACACGTTTTCCTCTTCCTTTCCGCGGTTTCCCCTCAAAAGGTTCTGACCCTTTCCTTTTGTCACATCGACTCCCGGCCAGTCCCGGATAAACGTCCACCATGTCCCTGCCGGAAGCGTCAAGCTCCGCCTTGCCATCTCATCCTCTTCGCGTTTTGAGCTCAACAGGCAGAGTTCATGACTCCTCTCCATGATCGTTTTCACAGGCGGACTGATCCATTGCCCACACTCTGCGATCACATAATCAAACGCCGTAAGAAGCAGCCGGCACAGCGCTTCTGTCTCTTCGGTTGTGAGGCACAGAAAATCCTCCGGATCCTCGCAAGGCGCGGCAAACCAATATCCGCCGCTCTGTTTTTCGCAGGCGGATAGAAGCCGCTCCTCCCACAT
>ONYR01000122.1 GCA_900322165.1 uncultured Eubacteriales bacterium | reverse complement strand
GAAGGCGCGATGCTCGCGCTCAACTCCTTCCCCGGCGTCATCTGCGGCCACGTCGCGACTCCGCTCGATGCCTACACCTTCGCACAGATCAACGATGGCAACGCCATCTCCATCCCCTTCGCACTTGGCTTTGGATGGGGCGGCGACCTGAACCTTGAGTACATCTTTGAAAAGCTCTTCAGCGAGCCCTTTGGCGGCGGCTATCCGAAAGAGCGCGTCGTTCCTGAGCAGCGCAACAAGCGCATCCTCGATGATGTCCGCGCAGCGGCTTTCAAGGATCTTCCGACCATCCTCCGCTCCATCGACCGCGAGCTTGTCAAAGGCGCATTCGCCGGCAAGCACTTCGACGAATACTTCTTCGCAGACTGCAAAGACGAAGCCTATGCGGCGCTGGTTCGTGAACTGAAGGCATAATTCTGAGTATAGATAACCCCGTAAGGCTCCTGACGAAGCATCGTCAAGCGAGGAAAGAGCCTACGGGGTTATATTTGTTATGATTCAATTGCCTTTAAGGCCGCTTCGAGCTGTTGGGCGGCTTCTTCCGGCGCGCCTGCAAATTTCAGACCTTCCCGCAGGGTGATGCGCATGCCGACTGCGCTTCCGGGTCTGTCTTCTCCGGAATCTTCACCTCCGCCCCACTGCTCATTCGCTTTTTTCTGCGCCGCTTCCATGATCGGGGCGAGGATCGCGCGTGAACGGGGATCACTCATCAGATAACCGACCGTATTGTCGAGCGAGAACCCGCCGGCAGCGTCCGCGTTGACATAGTGTCCACACTTCGGCTCGGTCATCTTTCCGTCTCCGAAATCGCCAAGCATATCTTTCAGCCATTCGATGCTGTCGTCCACCCAATGCGGAACGCGGCTGCAGTTCAAGGCATCCGGCGGCGTGACGGCCGAGCTGCCGGTGGAGGCACCGTGCGGCGCAAAGGCGTAAATGTGGGACTCGAAGGAGATCCCCGCCTTCTCAAGGGCAGTCATAAACGCGATCGTATTGGAGACCGGAACCATCGAGTCGTTGCGGCTCGCGAACAGGAAACAGGGGCAGGTGTCCTTGTCGACCATCTCCGGCAGTCCGGGAGCGGTCTTTTCCCACTCATGCGCGCTCTCTTCGCTCAGCACGGCGTAGCCGAGAATCGCGGCATTCGGCCTGCAATCCGGCGCGGAAAGCGTCGCGGCGGAGGCCGCAAGGTGTCCACCAGCGGAGAAACCGACAACAGCAAGCTTGTCCGGGTAAATGCCCCAATCATCGGCCTTACTGCGGATCAATCGCGCCGCGTCTTCATAGTCGCGGAGCGGATTCGGCCAAACGGCTTTCTTTTGAAGAGCGTAGCGCAGAATGAAGACCTGGTAGCCGGCTGAAAGAAACGGAAAAACGATCGGATCCGCTTCCCGCTCGGAACAAAACTGATAGCCGCCTCCGGGGATGACGATCATCGCGGGGCGCTTGACAATATTGCCAAACTCGCCGCCGACCTGCTGTCGAAAGCAGGTCAAGGTCGCTTCGTGCTCAGGATTCAGGTTAATGACTTCATAGATCATAGTGTCCACTCCTCTTATGTTATTTGGGTCGTGCCGCCTAACTTTACCTATTGATCCGGCTGTCTTGCTTTGCCTCTTGCCTTACGGACTTACTTTGTCAGTTCCCTCAGCTGCTTCAGCAGCTCATCGACCGGCACGTCGACGGTCTTGCTCGCGTCCGCGATCGTCTTGCCCTTGATCATCATCTTGCCGATCGGGGTCTTCAGGACGTTGAAGCGCTCGTCGATCTTGATGAGCTTATTCGGCAGGTCCGGATAGGCCTTGAGAATGTCGGTGAGCAGGGTGTTGGGGTTGAATTCCATAGCCGATTCCTTTCTGTGCCATCGCCGCGCGATGGGCTTTTTTATTTTTTCCGCATGTTTACGGAGGTTCTTTGGTTTGCGTTTGGTACAGGCGGGCGTTTCTATGGTACAATGGCAGCAGATTTTTAACCATGGAGGGTTCTATGCTGACTCAGTTTTCCCGGACCGAGCTTTTGCTTGGCACGGATGCTTTAGCGAAACTTCAAAACGCCCATGTCGCCGTTTTCGGCGTTGGCGGTGTCGGCGGTTACGTGTGCGAGGCGCTCGTCCGCTCCGGGATCGGCACGTTCGACCTCGTTGACCATGACACGGTCAGCCTCACCAACCTGAACAGACAGATTATAGCGCTTCACTCCACAATTGGCAAATACAAGGTCGACGTGATGAAGGAGCGCATGCTTGACATCAACCCGGACGTGAAGGTGAACGCCTACCGGATGTTCTACCTGCCCGAGACCGCAGACCAGTTCGACTTTTCCGTCTATGACTATGTCGTCGACGCGGTCGACACCGTCACCGCGAAGATTTCGATCATCATGCGCGCGAAGGAGGCCGGGGTGCCCGTGATCAGTGCGATGGGCGCGGGCAACAAGCTTGACCCGACCCGCTTCAGGGTCGCGGACATCTACAAAACCTCCGTCTGCCCGCTCGCGAAGGTCATGCGCACCGAGCTCAAAAAGCGCGGCGTGAAGCACCTGAAGGTCGTCTACTCCGAGGAGCTTCCGATCCAGCCGGACAAGGAGCTCCTGCAGCAGACCTGGGAAGCCGAGGGCACTGCTAAGCGCAACATTCCCGGCTCCACCGCCGCCGCGCCCGCCGCGAGCGGTCTGGCGATCGCAAGCGAGGTTATTAAGGATATTCTTGCAAGATAATTTGCGTATGCAATAACCTCGCTCGCGCGGTAACTTCGCTGCGCGGTCATCAAGGATTTGTTATCGAAATAGATTTTTCTTTTTTCAAAAGCCCGGTTTCTGAGGGTGCTTTACAATGGAAGCACCTGATTTCAATTTGTTTCGGAGGGATCCCTATGAAAATTCGTGAAGTCATCGACATCATCCTGTCCTACCATCCGTTCATTATGGACTACCACGGCTGTGACGATTATAAGTGCGGCGACCCGGAGCAGGAGTGCACCGGCATTGTTACCGCGATCGCTCCGACCGTTGGCGTCATCCGTGAGGCGGCTCGCCTTGGCGCGAACCTCATCGTTGTGCACGAGCCCACCTACTACACCTCCGAGGACGGTCCCGGCTGGTTCGAGGACTTCCCGAACAGCGTGTACGAGGAGAAGGCGCAGCTGCTGAAGGAGCACAACATCGTTGTCTGGCGCGACCATGACCATCTGCACTTCCACAATCCCGACGGCATTTTCACCGGCGTGCTGAAATACACCGGCTGGGAGAAATATGCCCATGCCGTGCGCCCGCCCTACGGCGGATTCGGTCACTTTGTCATCGACCTGCCTGAGCCTATGACCGTTGAGGCGCTTGCGCATCACCTCATGACCTCGATCGGCCAGATGAACGGCTGCCGCTACATCGGCAAGGCGGATGATCTTGTCAAGAAGATCGCGATCGTCGGTCATCTCTACCCGATGAGCGGTCCCTTCACCCCCAAGCGCAAGGATGGACAGCCGAAGGAGTACAGTGTTCAGATCATCGGCGATATGGAAGAGGGCATCGACGTCATCCTTCCGGGCGAGACGATCGACTGGACCGTGCTGAGCTATGTGCGCGACGCGGTCGAACTCGGACGCACGAAGGCCATGATCTCGCTTGGTCACTTTAACTGGGAGACCCTCGGCATGAAGTACGCGAAGGACTGGCTCAGCGAGCTCGTTCCGGGCGTTACGGTCACCTACGTCGATGCCGGCGACATGTTCAACTATTTCCTTGCGTAAGTCGTTCTCAAAGCCGTCTCTGCCGTTTTCCGCGGCGGGGACGGCTTTTTTGTATGTGAACTGAATATTGTGCTAAAAGAGCTAAAGCTGCTTCCTTTTCTTCAATTTTCCTGTATGTTATATTGATTTTATGTCACGACCCAAACTTTTATGAAGAAACGGAGAATCCTCATGATTGATCTGAAAGCCAGACCGTTTTATCTCAGCGATGAAGACATTCGCTGGGTCGAAGAGACCAAGGCCTCTCTGTCCACGAAGGAAAAACTGGAGCAGCTGTTCTTCCCGATCGGCTATTCCGCCAACGAAGGCTACCTGCAGTATGAACTCCTGAGCCGCGCTCCGGGCGGTGTGATGTTCCGCACCGGCAAGACGGAGGAGCTCTTCTCTGCCTACAGCTACTTGCAGAACCATGCCAAGGTTCCGATGTTCCTCGCGGCGAATCTGGAGGCCGGCGGTGACGGCATCGTCGAAGAAGGCACGGCCTTTGGCAAACAGATGCAGGTTGCGGCTACCGGAGACCCTGAGCAGGCTTACCGTCTCGGAAAGATCGCTTGCTCCGAAGGACAGGCGGTCGGCTGCAATTACGCGTTTGCTCCGGTTGTCGATATCGACATGAACTACCACAACCCGATCACGAACGTCCGCACCTACGGCTCCGATCCGGAGATGGTCAAAGCCTGCGGCCTTGCCTACATGCGCGGTGCGAAGGAGTGCGGCTCGGCCGTCTCCATCAAGCACTTCCCCGGCGACGGCGTGGATGAGACCGATCAGCACATCTTAACCAGCGTCAACTCCCTCAGCTGCGAGGAGTGGGACCGCACCTACGGTGACATTTACAAAACCCTCATCGACGCAGACGCGCTGACCGTCATGGTCGGTCACATCGCGATGCCCGCTTATCAGAAGCATTTTAACCCGAATCATCCCAACAAGCTGATGCCTGCGACGCTCTCTCCGGAGCTCTTGCAGAACCTGCTGCGCGGAAAGCTTGGCTTTAACGGCATGATCATCACCGACGCGTCCCCGATGGTCGGTTTCCTCTGCGCGATGGACCGTGAGCAGTCCGTTCCGTACTGCATCGAGGCCGGCTGCGACATGATCCTGTTCAACAAGGACTATGAGGAAGATCTCGGCTTTATGGAGCGCGGCTACGAGAAGGGCATCCTTTCCGAGAAGCGTCTGGACGAGGCCCTGACCCGCATTCTCGCGACCAAGGCGGCCATGAAGCTGCACGAGAAGCAAAAGAACGGCACGCTCGCTCCGAGCCGCGAAGGTCTCTCCGTCATCGCCTGCGATGAGCATAAAGCCTGGGCGAAGGAGTGTGCTGAGAAGGCGGTCACGCTTGTCAAGGACACCCAGCACCTGCTCCCGATCGACCCGAAGAAGCATCACCGTGTGCTCTTTGAGATCCTGGGCAAGTGCCCGTCCGAAAAGCGCGTCGCTGAGCGCTTCATCAAGGACATGGAGGCCGAGGGCTTCGAGATGATCCCCTACGAGGAGGAAGTGTTCGATTTCTCCAAGCCGATGCGCTTCGAGACCGTCACCGAGTTCCGCAACAAATATGACCTTGTCGTCTACATCGGCAACGTCGAGAATGCTTCCAACAAGACCACGAACCGTCTGAACTGGCACGCTCCATACGGCGCGGGCAACAACATTCCGTGGTTCGTCGAGGTCGTTCCGACCGTCTTCATCTCGCTGCAGAACCCCTACCATCTGCTCGACGTCCCGATGGTCAAGACCTACATCAACGCTTATTCCAACCACGACCTGATGATCGACACGGTTGTCGAAAAGCTTGTCGGCAAGAGCGAATTTACCGGAAAGAACCCGGTCGATCCTTTCTGCGGAAAAGATTATCTGGCATGGTAAACCAAAATATGGTATACCATAAGGAAACCATGACTCATACTTTATGACATAAGGAGGTCTACCATGAAATTCAAAGCGATCGTTTTTGATCTGGACGGCGTCATCTGCTTCACCGATGAGTACCATTACCGCGCGTGGAAGGTGCTGGCGGACAAGCTCAACACGCCCTTTGACCGCACGATCAACAACCGCCTGCGCGGTGTTTCCCGCATGGCGAGCCTTGAGATCATTCTTGAAAAGTACACCGGTCCCGCCCTCACGCAGGAGGACAAGGAGCGTTTCGCTGCGGAGAAGAACGATATCTACCGTGAGTCGCTGAAAGAGATGAGCCCGGCGGATCTCTCCGATGAGGTCAAGAACACCCTCGATCTGCTGCGCAGCCGCGGCCTTTTGCTGACGATCGGCTCTTCCTCCAAGAACACGCCGTTCATCCTGCACCAGATCGGTCTCGACGGTTACTTCGATGCGATCTCCGATGGCAACAATATTACCCATTCCAAGCCGGATCCGGAAGTCTTCCTGAAGGCTGCTGAGTTTGCTCATGTGGATCCCGCGGACTGCCTCGTTGTCGAGGACGCGGTCTCCGGCGCCGAAGCCGGCCACCGCGCAGGCATGAAGGTTGCCTGCCTTGGCGATGCTTCGCTCAACAAGGCCGGCGACTGGAACCTTTCCAGCTTTGCTGAGCTCGCGGACATTCCGGAGCTTAATTAACACGCATTCTAACTTTTCCATTCTCCTTTTGAAACGGGTTTTGATGTCAGTCAAAGCCCGTTTCAATTATCTTTTACGATCCGTTCGTTCCCCAATTGTCTTTTTCGACCCGTTCGTCCCCAATTATCTTTTTCGACCCGTTCGTCCCCAATTGTCTTTCCGGCAATCATTCTTTTCGAGGAGTCACCCCCATGGAATTCACCATTCGCAAGGACGCTGCGCGCGTTCCCCACAAAAAACACTGGCAGTTCTGCGTCGGCAGCGGCCATGCCCAGCTCGCGCTTCGCTCCGATTATGCCCGTCAGCTGAAATTCATTCATGATGAGCTTGGCATCGAGCGTGTCCGTTTTCACGGCATCTTCTGCGATGACATGCGCACCCGCGCCAACCTCTCCGAACTGTTCCCGGTCCCCGGCTCTGAGAAATTCACCGAAGAAAACTTCCGCGCCTGCGGCCTGGCCTACGATAACGTCCTTGAAGCCGGCATGAAACCGCTCGTTGAGCTGAGCTTCATGCCCCGCGCTCTCAGCAAAAACAACGGTTCCGGTCCGTTCTACTACAAGCCTTGTGTTGACATGCCCGCGGATGATGAGGAATGGGCCGGCTATATTCAGCGTTTTATCCGCTTCCTGATCCACCGCTATGGACTTGAAGAGGTCCGCACCTGGCTCTTCGAGGTCTGGAATGAGCCGGATCTGCAGGTCGTTTTCTTTGCTGAGGACAAGGACGCTTACTTCCACCTCTACGAAGTCACGGCCCGCGCCATCAAAGCGGTCGATCCCGAGCTGAAGGTCGGCGGCCCCTCCACGAGCGGCAGCAAATGGATCCCTTCTTTCCTTGAGTTCTGCCGTCAAAACGACATCCCGGTCGATTTTGTCACGACCCACCAGTACGCGGGCGACCCGCTCGGCGGTATCGAGGAGAAGGGTGAAGATGAGCCCGAACAAGCCGGCGAATCCTGGCCGGAGCGCATGGCCCGCATGGGCGAGCGTCTTGCCGTTTTGGAAGATCATTCGGTGCTCTCCGGCCTTCGCGCGATCAACCCTGACCAGAGCGAGACGACCGACATGGAGGATGATCACTTCCGCAAAAACTCTGCGATCGCCAAAAAGCAGGCTGGCGATCTGCCGCTCTACTACACCGAGTGGAACATCAATGCCACCTTCAGCGCCTACACGAACGATACCCGCAAAGAGGCCGCTTACGATGTGAAGAACGCGCTCGACGTTGCGGACAACCTCGACGGCAGCTCCATCTGGTGCTTCAGCGATATCTTCGAAGAGCTTCACCCCTTCGTCCAGGAATTCCACGGCGGCTTTGGCATGCTGAGCCAGAGCGGCATCCCGAAACCGGTCTTTTACGGCATGAAACTCCTCGCCGACGCCCCGGACACGCGTCTTGACCTTGGAGAGGGCTCAACGAGCGGTGAAATCGGGATCGCGGCGTTCCGGGGCGAGGCTGTGAACGGATCCGCGGACGGTGCTGCAGGCGAAACGCACGTCGTTCTGTTCCGCCAGAAAATGAAACAGCTCCCGCTTCCGAAGGAAGAAGCTGTGATTCATGTGGAGCTTGCGGAAAAGCCCACCTCCGTCACCCTGAAGCGCATCGACGAAGATCACGGCAACCCGCTCAAACTCTGGGAAGAGATGGGCCGCCCGGATTACCTGAACTGCGCCGAAATCGAAGACCTCAAAACCCGCAGTGCAGTCGAGGCCGAGGACTGGCCCTTCGAGTGGGAAAACGGCGTCCTGACCCTCCGCTGCGCCCTCGGCGTGAATGACGTATATGGGTTTGTGATTCGGTAATCCCTCGCTTTGCGCACGCGTCGCAAGAAAACTAAACCCCTACACACCCTGTTACTATATATTTGCCCCTTGGTTTATGGCAGCCAGCCATAGGCATGGGACATCTCGTTGCCTAAACT
>ONYR01000116.1 GCA_900322165.1 uncultured Eubacteriales bacterium | reverse complement strand
TGTGACACGCTTTATCTGGCGCATGTTCATCATCCTGAACGCCCGCAAGATGGAGGTGTTCCTGCGCGAGGAGCTTTTCGCAAAGCTCCAGTCGATGCCGCCGCAGTTTTTTGCCGGGCAGCGCAGCGGTGATCTGATGGCTTACGTCATCAACGATACCAACGCGGTGCGCATGACCTTCGGACCGGTCCTGGCGCAGGGCATCAACGGGATCACGACCGGTATTCTTTCGATCTGGGCAATGGCTCAGACTGTCGACGGTCGGCTGACGTTCCTCGCGATGATCCCGGTTGTAATCGCGGTCGTTTCGATCATCCTGATCGGCAATATCGTGCAGAAGCGGTTCCGCCGCGTGCAGGAGCTGTTTTCAAAGCTCTCAGGCTTTGTCAATGAGTCAATCATGGGCTCGCGTGTCATTAAGACCTTCGCCCGCGAGGACGAGTGGCAGGCGGAGTTCAACAAGAATTCCGAAGAGATGCGCGACGCGAACGTCGCGCTGACCGATGCATCAGCCTGGCTGAACCCGATCACCGTGATTACCTTCGGCCTTTCCTATGCCGTCAGTATTCTCTACGGCGGTCATCTCGTGGCTGCGGGAAGCCTTGGCCTGGGCGATCTTGTCGCCTTCCTCGGGTACCTACTGCTGATTCAGAACCCGGTCGTCCAGCTAGGGCGCATTGTCAATCTGATCCAGCGTGGTCTGGCTTCCTATAAACGTCTTGATGTCATTTTCAGTGCGGACAGCATTCCCGAAAAGGAACTCGCGGAGTACGATGGCGTGATCAACGGGGAGATCGAGGCAAAACATCTGACCTTCACCTACCCCGGCGCGAGCGAGCCGGCCTTGAAAGATGTTTCATTTACCTTGCATGACGGACAGACCCTCGGCATTGCCGGTGTAACCGGAAGCGGCAAAACGACCCTGATCGCACTGCTGCTTAAATTTTATGACGCGCCTCGAGGACAGCTCTTTATTAACGGGGTCGATATCAACGATATCCCGGCCCGGGCGATCCGCGAGGCTACCGGCTATGTACCGCAGGATGGATTCCTGTTCTCAACAACCATTGAAGACAATATTCGGTTCTACACCCCGAATCTCGACATGGAAGGGGTGCGGGCCGCTGCGCGCCTTTCGGACATCGATGAGGACATTATGCTGTTTCCGAACGGGTATGAGACCGAGGTCGGTGAGCGTGGCACACGCCTTTCGGGCGGGCAGAAGCAGCGCATCGCCCTCGCACGTGCGCTGGCACGCGATCCTCGGATGCTGATCCTCGACGATACGCTCTCGGCCGTCGACAACATTACCGAAAAAAAGATCGTCGGCAATCTGAACGGCGTGCTTCGCGAAAAGACCTCGATCGTGATCAGTCACAGACTCTCCGCGCTCGAGGAAGCCGACCGGATCCTGTATATGGATGACGGGCGCGTGATCGAGTCCGGAACGCACGAAGAGCTGCTCGCTTTGGACGGCGAATATGCCGGTGTCTACGCCAAGCAGTCGGAAGAAGGGAGGGCTGAGGCATGAGCGAAGCAAGTGTCAAAACCACCCGTCTGAAGGGAAAAGCGCGTCAGTCAAGCTTTCTGAGGCTGGCGCTGCTGATGAAACCGTATATTGGAAAGCTCCTGATCTGCATGGCAGCGGTTTTGATCGTGAACATGGCCGAGCTGCTGAAGCCGTTCGTCGCGGAGATCATCATCGACGAGTTCCTTGTTGGCGGGGCGGAACAGCACGGCATCTGGTCGATCACCGGCATGAGCATTCTCTACTTTGCGGTAGCGCTTCTCGGCGCGGTCTTTTCCATGACCCAGGTACGCCTCATCGCGCGAATCTCGCAGTCGATCCTCTCGAGCATGCGCCAGAAGGTCTTCGACAAGATCCTGCACATGTCGATGAAAACGCTCGACAACTATGGAACGGGGCGCCTTATCACCCGCGCGACCAACGATGTCGAGACCGTCAATGAATTCTATTCGGATGTTTTTCTGAACCTCTTTAAAGACGTATTCCTCCTGATCGGCATCGTGATCGTGATGGTCATGATGGATGCGAATCTGGCCCTTGTCGCGTTTACCGGAGTCCCGGTGATCGCGCTTTTGACGATCTCACTCAAGAAGGTGATCAAGGCAAACTTCCGCCGCATGAAAAAGATCATCGGACAGATCAACGG
>ONYR01000243.1 GCA_900322165.1 uncultured Eubacteriales bacterium | reverse complement strand
CTGCCCCTCTTCGTTGACGGTGCGCGTCTTGCCTACGCGCTCGCTTCCCCCAAAAACGATGTCACGATTCAGGATCTTGCCCGTCTTTGCGACGTATTTTACATTGGCGGAACCAAGGTCGGCCTGCTGTTCGGTGAGGCGGTCGTCATTGTCAATCCTAAGCTGCAGCCCTACTTCCGCTATATGATGAAGCAGAAAGGCGCGATGCTTGCCAAGGGCCGTCTTCTCGGCGTTCAATTCGGCGAAGCTTTCCGCGACGGTCTTTACTACCGCATGGGCGAGCATGCGATCCGCCTGGCGATGAAGCTGCGTGACGGCTTTGTGGCTAAGGGATACCCGCTCGCTGCGGACAGCCCGACCAACCAGCAGTTTTTCGTCCTCACCCACGCTCAGATGGAAAAACTCAGCAAAGAGTTTGTCTTTGAATTCTGGGGCCCGGTCGATGAGGATCACTGTGCCGTCCGCTTCTGCACCAGCTGGGCGACCGAGGAGGCGGCGGTCGATTATCTGCTCTCCGTAATCTGATCATATTTGAAGGAAAAATTCGTAAAACCGGCTGCGGCAGCAGCCGGTTTTTGCATCTTATACACCGCTCAAGTGAATCTTGTGCCAAATGACTTTTCTTCATGGTCGGTTCTGTTATAATGACACCATCAAAGAAACGCAAAGAAAGGAGGGAATTATGAAGCTTCGTATTTCCGTTTCGGAAGCGCGGTATGACGCGGTTAAGCATCAGCTTGAGGCACATGGACTGGAGATCAGCGACGATGCCGAATACATGATAACGGAAACCTCGCGCTCATCTTCTCTTCTGCCGGTCCGCAGCGACGATAAAGAAAGCCTCATGATCTCGCCCGCCGACGTTATTTATATCGAAGCCTTCGGCAAAGAGATCGAGGTGCATACCAGACAAGGCACCTATTACGCAAAAGACCGGATGTACCAGCTGGAGTCACTGCTTGATCCTCGGGAGTTTCTTCGAGTCAGCAAGTCCGTCATCATTTCAAGGAAGCATGTGCGCAAGATCCGTCCCTCCCTTTCCATGAAATTCATCCTGACCATGTCCGACGGCACGCTGGTAGATGTAACGCGGACGTACTACAGTGACTTTCGCCGTTTCTTCGGCATCTAGCATCTTTGCCACATAATATCTTCGGCATTCACCTTAAATTCTATGGAGGTAATCCAATGAGCGGAGTCGCATCCATCGTAATCGCGCTGTTCGTTATAGCGCTGATCGTCATCGTTATCAGCATTATCGCCTACAACCGCCGCCTTGACAAAGTCGCAAGCGGCGAGATCCGGGACACACACTCATCCATCCCCGAACCCGGCACCACCACCGGCATAGCCTACCGCGTCACGCTTCTGGCGGTCGTTGTCATTTCCTTCTTCGCCATCAGTGCCCTCAACGGCCGGATCCAGTCACTCCAGAACTCACTGAACAATATCCAAAGCCAGCAGGCACAGCTCAGCAATGATGTTTGGACGCTGCGCTCTCAGCTCGAAGAATCCTCTTCTCTGCTCGAAAACTTTTCCTGGGATGCCCCTTCGGTCGATCTTGAAAACCAGACCGCCTTGATTCGTTATTCCGTTACCCTCAAAGAGTATGCGGAGGATACGACCGTCCGCCTCGTGATCGGCAGCCGCGAGATCCCTCTCGCCCTTGTTTCTCCCGGATTTTACGAGAGCGAATTTACCATCGGACTGTTTGAAAATGTCTACCGGGAAAGCCAGCTCCCGATGGTCTATGTGACAACGAACGGCCAAACCGTCGGTGAAAACGTCGATTTCCCGCTTGATCCGATCTGGTATGCCTTGCCGTTCCCCTCGATCCAGCTCAACCTCACGGCTCGCACCCGATTCGGTAAAACCGTGGCAGAGGGCACTTATTATCCCGTGATCGATGAATTGGACGATGTGGAGACCGTCACGGTATCCTACATCAGCGGCGGAGAAACCCTCCGCACAGACGATATCACCAAGGAGACCCTGAATCGGCAAACCATCGAGATTCCGAAAAACCTGGAGCTGGATCCGGATCTTGTCATGCTTCTCGAAATCAAGACCAAAACCGGCTACACGATCCGGCATCAGAGTGTTCTCTTCTTCCCCGCTTCTCCGGAATACACCGAAGACGACTTCGTTCAGGTACTCGATTCAAGCGGCAATCTCGTATGGGAGGATAACTTCAAGTAAGCGAATGGCGTGGAGCATAAAAAGACCTACACAAGCGGCTCAAAACCGCTTTGTGTAGGTCTTTTTTCACTTT